>NZ_RZRP01000600.1:0-3954 GCF_003997795.1 Mesorhizobium sp. M7A.F.Ca.US.005.03.2.1
ATGCCGTAGGGATCGACGCCGATGACGCCGGCGGTAACGCCGGCAAGCACGGCTTCGGAGAAGCGTCGCCTCTCGTCGATCAGGTCCTTGGCCGACAGGATCTCGTTGCGCTGCGATTTCAGTTCGAGAAGCATCTTGTTGAACGTATCGCCGAGCGAGGCGACATCGCCGTCCGAGGGCCTGACCGGAACCGCGACGTCGAGATTGCCGGTCGCCACTTCGTCGGCGGCGCCGATGAGCTGGCGAATGGGCCGCACCAGACGGTCGGCGACCGCAATGCCGGTCCAGATCGCGGACAGGATGATGATCAGCGTCAGCGACAGATAGGGCAGCGCGAAGGCCACCTGCGAGGTACGGCGGTTGTCTTCCAGCCCCCGATATTCGTCGGTGTTGGACCTGACGATCTGGCGTGCCTTGATGACCTCGGGATCGACGAGGCGAATGGTATAGAGATAGAGCCCTTCGATCTCGCGCAGCTTGACGATGGCGCCCATGATGTTGCGCGTTTTCGGCTCGATCAGCACCGGCTTGCCGTCGGCAGCGCTGGCCACGGCGCCTTCCGGCGGCCCCGGCATGGCAAAATCCGTGTCGGTCTTGGCGCTCATGACGAAAGAGCCGTCAGGTTTGATCAGCGCCGCATGAGCCAGCGAACGGCCCACGGCTTCCTTGTTCATCAGGTCGAGAAAGCCGGTACGATCAAGGCCGTAGAGTGTGCGTGACGCATCGAGATCATAGGCCATGGACAGTGTCGTACCCTGCAGGTTGCGGGCATTTTCCTGAACATAGGCGTCGGCGATCGACAGCGACGAATTGACGATCGTCTTGGTGCGGATCTCGAACCAGCGGTCGAGGCCGATGTCGAGCGTGATCGACGCGATGATGGCCACCATGATGGCCGGAATGGCGGCAACCAGGGCGAACATGGCGACAATGCGCACATGCAGCCGCGAAGCGGCCTTGCCATGCCGGCGCGCCATCAGGATGCGGTGCACCTCACGCCCGACCAGCGCGATAAGAATCAGGACGAAAGCCGCGTTGAGGGCAATCAACGCCAGCGTCGTCGACTCGTTCGGTGTGATCGGCGTGGCGCCAACGAGGATGGTGAACGAGATCGCCGCCGTCATCAGCGCGCCGACGACCGCGATCACGCCTGGCAGCGCAAGCAGCCGGCGCCCGTCACGAGCGCCGGGTTCGCTGAAAAGCGGTTGGTTTGTTGTCGGTGCCTGCGGGGCCATGTCGCCGTCTAGTGCCATGATTGCGTCGGATGTATGCAACGCATTGTGGCGATTATGCAACAAGTGTGACCGAGACGGAAATCTTTCGCGAGCCGATCCCCTGAAAAGAGCGCGGGCTCAGATCAGGGCTCAGCCCTGCCGCGACGATTTGTAGACGTTGACGCCGAGTTCGCGAATCTTCTTGCGCAGCGTGTTGCGGTTCAAACCAAGCAGTTCCGCGGCCTTGATCTGGTTGCCGCGGGTTGCCGTCATCGAGGCCAGGACGAGTGGAAACTCGACCTCGGACAGGATGCGTTGATAAAGCCCGGCAGGTGGCAAATCGCCGGCAAACGAGGCGAAATAGCGTTGCAGGAAGTGCTCGACCGCCTGGCCGATCGACAAATCGTCGGGAATGAGATTGCCGCCACCCGGCACCACGGGACGTTCGCCGGTCTTGAGCTCGGCCTCGATGATCTCGGCGGAAATCTCGTCCTGCGAATAGAGCGCGGCGAGCCTGCGAACCAGGTTTTCCAGTTCGCGCACATTGCCCGGCCAGGGATAGCGCTTCATCAACTCGATGCCGCCGGAAGAAATGCGCTTGGTCTGCAGGCCTTCCATTTCGCCGAGCTTGAAGAAGTGGCGGACAAGGTCGGGCACATCCTCGGAGCGCTCACGCAGCGCGGGCAGCCGGAGCGGCACCACGTTGAGGCGATAGAACAGATCCTCGCGAAAAAGCCCCTGGTTGATCAGGGTGCGCAGATCCTTGTTGGTGGCGGCGACGATGCGCACGTCGGTCTTGATCGGCGTGCGTCCGCCAACCGTCGTGTATTCGCCCTGTTGGAGCACGCGCAGCAGCCGCGTCTGCGCTTCCATCGGCATGTCGCCGATTTCATCGAGGAACAGCGTGCCGCCTTCAGCTTGCTCGAAGCGCCCGGTCGAGCGGTTCTGCGCGCCGGTGAAGGCGCCCTTCTCGTGACCGAACAGTTCCGATTCGATCAGGTCGCGCGGGATCGCCGCCATGTTGATGGCGACAAACGGGCCGCCACGGCGGCGGCCATATTCATGCAGCGCGCGCGCCACCAGTTCCTTGCCGGTGCCGGATTCGCCCGAGATCATCACCGTCAGGTCGGTCTGCATCATGCGCGCCAGCATGCGGTAGATGTCCTGCATGGCGGCCGAACGGCCGACCAGCGGCATTGCATCGGGCTGCTCTTCCGGCCGCGCATCGATCTTCGGCCGTCGCGGCTCGGAAAGCGCCCGGTTGACGATGTTGAGCAGTTCGGTCAGGTCGAACGGCTTGGGCAGATACTCATAGGCGCCGGTTTCAGACGCGCGGATCGCCGTCATGAAGGTGTTCTGGGCGCTCATGACGATGACCGGCAGTTCCGGCCTCGCCTTCTTGATGCGCGGCAGCATGTCGAAGGCGTTTTCGTCCGGCATCACCACATCGGTGATGACAAGATCGCCCTCGCCCGCCGCCACCCAGCGCCACAAAGTCGAAGCATTGGAGGTGACGCGCACCTCGTGGCCGACGCGCGAAAGCGCCTGGTTGAGGACAGTGCGGATCGCCGCATCGTCGTCGGCGACGAGAATATTGCCGCGAACGGTCATTTGCGGTCTCCTTCACCGTCTTCATCGGCGCCGTATGGCGCTTCTTTCCAGGCCGGCATCAGGATGCGGAATGTGGTCCCGCGCGGCGTCGATTCGCATTCGATGATGCCGCCATGTTCGCCGACGATTTTGGCGACCAGCGCCAGCCCCAGCCCCGAGCCGTTCGGCTTGGTGGTGATGAACGGGTCGAACAGGATCGGCAGGATATCTTCCGAGACGCCGGAACCATTGTCACGCACGCAAAATTCCAGCGGCAGCGACACGCGGTCCTGCGTGCCCGGAACGGAAACACGGATGCCTGGCCGGAAGGCGGTCGACAGCATGATCTCGCCCTGCGGGTCACTGCCGATCGCCTCGGCGGCGTTCTTGACCAGGTTGAGGAACACCTGGATCAACTGGTCGCGGTTGGCAAACACCGGAGGCAACGAAGGATCATAGTCCTCCAATATCTTGATTCTCTTGGCAAAACCGTTCTTGGCAATGGCCTTCACATGGTCGAGCACGACATGGATGTTGACGGGGTAGCGGTCGATCGGCCGCTCGTCGGAAAACACCTCCATGCGATCGACCAGCGACACGATGCGGTCGGTCTCGTCGGTGATCAGCCGCGTCAGCGCACGGTCTTCGTCGGAAGCCGACAGTTCCAGCAACTGGGCAGCGCCGCGGATGCCGGAGAGCGGGTTCTTGATCTCATGGGCAAGCATCGCCGCCAAGCCGGTGACCGAGCGCGCCGCACCGCGATGCGTCATCTGCCGGTCGATCTTGTCGGCCATCGACCGTTCCTGGAACATAACCACCACCGAGCCCGGAAATTCCGGTACCGGCGCGACATAGAGATCGACGACCTTCTCGATGCCGAGACGCGGCGACGACACGTCGACCCGATACTCGTTGACCGGTGCCAGGCGCTCGCGCACCTGGTCGACCAGCGTCAGCAGCGGGCTGCCGAAGGGAATGAGTTTTGACAGCGTGTTGCGGGCGAGCATGGTCGCGCTTGAACGAAAGAAGTCCTCCGCGTCGGCGTTGGCAAAGGTGATGAAGCCTTCCTCGCTGATCATGATCACCGGGCGGCGGATGGTGTTGAGCACGATCTGGGCGGCATCCGCCATTTCAGCGCCTTGGCCGGCGG
>NZ_RZRP01000601.1:0-3950 GCF_003997795.1 Mesorhizobium sp. M7A.F.Ca.US.005.03.2.1
GACCAGTGTCAGCGGCACGACATAAGGCTGGAAGGTCGGCGTGACGACGTTCATGCCTTCGACCGCCGACAGCACCGAAATCGCCGGCGTGATGACGGCGTCGCCGAAGAAAAGCGACGCCCCGACGATGCCGATGCCGAGCATCAGCGCCGAGCGCTTGGGGAAACTGCCGCGCGCCAGCGCCATCAGCGACAGCACGCCGCCCTCGCCGCGGTTGTTCGCCCGCAGCACGAACATGATGTATTTGATGGTGACGATGATGGTCAGCGACCAGATGATCAGCGACAAAACGCCCAGGATGTCACCGCGGTCGGCCACCTGTCCGCCGGAAGATGCCACCAGCGCCTCGCGAAAGGCGTAGATCGGACTGGTGCCGATATCCCCATAGACGACACCGAGCGCGCCCAGCATCAGAACCTTGGTGCTGTGCTGTTCGACTTCCGAATGGCTCGATTGTTCGACGGGTTCTGCCTCACTACCAGTATTGGTAAGGGCCATGGACGACACTCCGATAAGCGCGCGGTGCTCTACGCTTGCTGCGATGCAATATCAAGTGCCGTCGCGTAATGGCTGCCATGCCTGCCATGCGAGGCTGCCCATCGCTACCATCCGCAGGCCTTGAGGAACCGACCCACCGTACCGGCCATGCCATACTCCAACGCGTCGGCTGTCAACCCATGTCCGATCGACACTTCGGCCAATGCCGGAATGCGCTTGACCAGCGCCGGCAGGTTGCCGACCACCAGATCGTGCCCGGCATTGACCTGCAGCCCGGCGGCAAGCGCGGCGTCAGCGGTTTTTCCCAGCCTTTCCAGCTCTTTGGCGGCTTTGGCGGAATCTGTGTGATAGCTGCCATATGGACCTGTATAGAGCTCGATGCGGTCGGCGCCGGTGTCGCGCGCGGCCGCCACCCAATCGGGATCCGGATCGGAAAACAGCGACACGCGAAAGCCCCCCTTCTTCAGGCGCTTGACGATCGGTGTGAGGAACGCGGCCTGGGTAGCGAAGTTCCAGCCATGGTCCGATGTCGCCTGAGCCGGATCGTCCGGCACCAAAGTCACCTGTTCGGGCTGATGCTTTTCCACAAGCAACAGGAAATCCTCGGTCGGATAGCCCTCGATGTTGAATTCCGCGCCCGGAAACTCGTCGTCGATCAGCGACCGGATCTCAGGCACATCGGAGTGTCTTGTATGCCGTTCGTCGGGGCGTGGATGCACCGTCAGCCCATGCGCTCCGGCCGCCAGCGCGATGCGGCCGATGCCGGTGACGCTGGGCCACGGCAGGTCGCGCCGGTTGCGCAGCATGGCGATGGCATTGAGGTTGACGGAGAGCTTTGCAGGCATGCGGGTGGCCTCGGAAATCGTTAGACGCGCCCACCTATAATGCCTTTGACGGGAACAGTAATGCCTTTGGTGGGAACAGACTGGGGGTTTCGGGTGTTCCAAGCCTGATGAACCAGCGGGGAAAGGTAGCGCCGATGAATTTTCTTGATGAGGTGCCGGCAATCCGCCGTATCGAGACCAGCCGTGACGACCTTTTCGCCATCGATGTCGTCGGGCACGTTTCCGCGGCCGATGGTGAAAATCTTTTCGGATTGCTGGAGGCAGCCTACGCCCTGCATCCGCGCGTCGATGTGCTGGTGCGCCTCGTCGACCACGACGGCGTCGACTGGGCCGACATCGCTGACGAGACCCTGAAGCAGGGCGCCATTCATGCATTGGAACATGTCGACCGTTGCGCGACGATCGGCGAACCGGACTGGATAGCGGACGCACAACGCTTTCTGCCGTCCTCACCGCCCATCGAAATCAGGCATTTCAGGGCGGAGGACGAGGCTGCCGCCTGGCAATGGCTTGCCGCACAGCCTATCGGGGCAACAGCATCCGGCGCCCCTACCTGACGATCGTCAGCCGCTCGGCCGCCCGCGTGATGGCGGTGTAGAGCCAGCGCTGGCGGGTTTCCTTGAAGGCCCAGCTTTCATCGAACAGCACGATCTCGTTCCACTGTGAGCCCTGCGCCTTGTGCACGGTCAGCGCGTAGCCATAGTCGAAATCGTCGAAGCGCTTCTTCTGCTGCCAGGGGATATCGGCGTCCGGATCCTCGAACGCCGCCTTGAGCAGCTTGATCTTGGCGACGCCGCGATCCGGATCGTCCTCTTCCGGCGACACCAGAAGGTTGATGCCGGGCTTCACCGTCTCGCGCGACGATGTCATCACCTTCCACAGCGAGCCGTTGAGCAGGCCCTTTGCCGGATCGTTGCGCAGGCAGACGAGCTTGTCGCCGGCCTGCGGATAGTCGGCGTTGAAGCCCTTGAGCTCGCGCAGCCGCTGATTGTAGCGGCGCCGCGTGCGATTGGTGCCGACCAGCACCTGGTCCGCCTTCAGCACCAGTTCCTGGGTAACGTCTTCCTTGCCGATCACCTGCGCCGTGCCATAGTCGCCACGCATGAACTCGCGGCCCTCGCGCACATCGAGCGCCAGCCGCAGGATCGGGTTGTCGCGCGCCTGCCGGTGGATTTCGGTGAGCAGAAAATCCGGCTCGTGGTCGGTGAAGAAGCCGCCGCCCGAGATCGGCGGCAGCTGGCCGGGATCGCCAAGCACCAGGATCGGCGTGCCAAAACTCATCAGGTCACGGCCGAGCTGCTCGTCGACCATCGAGCATTCATCGATGACGACCAGCTTGGCGCGCGAGATCGGGCTTTGACGGTTGAGCGAAAAGGTCGGCGACATCGAGGTCTTGCCGGTGACTTCGTCCGACACCGATTCCTCGCCTTTCGGCCTATAGATCAGCGAATGGATGGTGCGGGCGTTGACCGCGCCCTTGGAGCGCAGCACCTGCGCCGCCTTGCCGGTGAAGGCGGCGAACTGCACCTGGCCGTCGACATGTTCGGCGAAATAGCGCGCCAGCGTCGTCTTGCCGGTGCCGGCATAGCCGAACAGCCGGAACAGCTGCGGCTGGCCGATCTTCAGCCAGCGGGCGACCGCTTGCAGCGCCTCGTCCTGTTGGGGAGAGAATTCCATCAGCGCGAGAGACCGGATTCGCAAGGGAAAGACAAGACAGCCGCCATCATCATCGATGCGCCGGGACGCTTCAGTGCCGCCGACGGGTCAGGCTATCAGGCACAGACAAGAACGTAAAGGGAACAACCGACCACGTCGGCTGGAAGCGAAATTCAGGCAATGGCCATGGCGGCCCGCGGGTCGCGGTCGTCGGGTGGTAGCGGAACGGGAGCGTATCCGGCATAGCTGACGCTCAACCGTGCCTGCCCGTTCGAACAGGACCGGAGTGCATCCTCCAGCTTGGACATATTTCTAAGCGGCACTGTCGCGTTGACGACGACGACCACGCCGCGGATTTCCCGACTCAGGATCTGGCCACGGCGGCTTTGCAGTTCGGCGATGACGTTGCCGACATGGGTTGCTGAAGTCATTACTTCGACCTTCATGATCGGCTCGAGCAACTGCACGCCGAGGCGTGGCGCGGCTTCGCGAAAGCAGGCGCGGCCGGCGATCTCGAAAGCCAGAGCCGAGGAATCGGGATCGTGAAAAGCGCCATCCATCAGCAACGCCTTGACGCCGATCATCGGGAAGCCCGCAAATGGACCTGAGGACAATATGCTGCGCAGCCCCTTTTCGACGCCCGCAATGTATTCGCCATGAAGCGCACCACCGACGATCCTGGACTCGAACACGGAGTCCGCGCTGTCCGCGTTCGGCTCGAACATGATCTTGACGCGGGCGAACTGACCGGTGCCGCCGGACTGCCTCTTGTGCGTGAAGTCCTGCTTGTGCGTACGGGTGATCGTCTCGCGATAGGCCACTTGTGGAGAACCAATATTCACATCGACCTGGGACTCGCGACGCAGGTGGTCAATGATGATGTCGAGGTGGAGTTCGTCCATGAAGGCGATAATGGTCTGGCCCGATTCCTCGTCTTGCATGACGCGGAAG
>NZ_RZRP01000602.1:0-3947 GCF_003997795.1 Mesorhizobium sp. M7A.F.Ca.US.005.03.2.1
ACAGACAGCTCTCGCCGCGCCTTCGCGTCTTCCTCGACTGGGCCTCACGCATCTTCGCCGAGGCAAACCTGTAGGCTGCAAAACGCGCCACTCGCGATCAACTCGGTTTTGCAAACCCGGCCAGGGACGCATAGCCGCGTACCACGCTCTTGCGTTCTTCGCGCGAAGCGACGGCGTCGATGTCATCAAACCCATGCGGCGCCCGGGCCTCGACCATGTCTATGACCGCTTCCGGCCCGCCTTGCCGATTGGCCAGCACGATGGCCGATGTGGCCGGCCGCCGCTCCCCGTCATACCGTGTTAGCGCGGCTTCGACGGTCGGTCCTGCGGCCAGATGCATCGCAAGGCAACCAGCGTCGAGTATTGCCTGGCTGGCTCCGTTCGACCCCACCGGGTACATGGGATGCGCCGCATCGCCGAGCAGCGTCACCCGCCCGAACGACCATCGTGGCAGCGGGTCGCGGTCGCAGTTCGGATATTCGTAGAAGCCATCCGTTGCCTGGATGATCGAGGCGGGGTCGACAAAATCAAGCTGAAACCGGTCACGCACGAAGGGCAGCACATCGTCGATCACGCCCGGGCGGCTCCAGTCGCCGGGACGCAGCGGTGATGTGCCGCTATCGCCGGTATTGGCCATCACCGCCCAGTTCGTCAGCCTGGTCTCTTCGCGATCCGGCTCGATCGGATAATAGACGAACTTGGCGAAATTGCCGCCGGCAACCGCCATGGTGCGCCCGTCGCGCCAGACCGGCCACGGCGTGGCGCCGCGCCACAGCATCGTGCCGTTCCAGATCGGCGGCCCTTCTTCGGGATAGAGCACGGCCCTGACGGCGGAATGAATCCCGTCGGCGCCTATGAGCAGGTCGCCATGGGCCTCGCCGCGCGAGCCGTCATGCCGGCGGAAATGCGCCACGACCTCGCCCTCGTTCTGCTCGAAGGCATCGACACGGCTTGCCGTGCTGATGACGTCGCCGCCAAGCCTGTTCACCACGGCCCGGTGAATCAGCCCCAGCAGCCTGCCGCGATGAATGCTGATTTGCGGAACCTCATAGCCGGCATCGATGCCCCGCAATTCCTGCCATACGATCTGGCCGAAGCGGTTGGTGTAGACAAGCTCGCGTGTCCTCACCCCCTCCGCGTCGAGCGCCGGCATCAGCCCAAGCCCGGCCAGCGCCTTGACAGCGTGAGGCAGCATGTTGATGCCGACGCCAAGTTCGCGGATGTCGTCGGCCCGCTCGAAAAGTTCGACCTCGATGCCTGCCTCATGCAGGAACAGAGCAGTGGTGAGGCCGCCGATACCGGCCCCGGCGATCAATGCTTTCATCAGTCACTCCCTTGCCGTGAAAAGTCCCCCCGAGCCGGTCAGATGCCCGTCGACTTCGCGACGTCACGGCGATGCACGTGGCCGGGGATATTCGAGTTGCATGGCGACGAGGTCTGCCGTGCGGGCACCATGGCGGGCAGCGATGGCGCGCAGCGTTTCGTCCAGGACTTTTGCCGGTCTCCAGATGGCTTGACGACGAGGCTACCGGCGTTAGGTTTCGTCCGAAATGACATAAATCGGGCGAATACTGCCATGCGCAGGCACGTTGCCGTCGTCGTTCACCCCGGTTTCCAGCTTCTGGATGCGGCCGGGCCGACAACCGTCTTCGAGATTGCGGAGCGCTGCCGCCCGGACAGCTATGAGTTGGTTTTGCTGTCGCCCGGCGGCGGCGACGTTGAAAGCTCCTCTGGCCTGAAGCTTCTCACCAGACCTCTGCGCGACGGCCCTTTCGACACCGTCATCGTATCGGGCGGCGAAATCATCCGTTCCATCGAGGCGATGGAAGAGATCGTCGCCTGGTTGAGGCGGGTGCCGGCGCGGCGCACCACCAGCGTCTGCACCGGCGCGTACCTGCTGGCACGGGCGGGATTGCTCGACGGCCGCCGCGCCACCACGCACTGGGCCAGCAGTCACGACTTCCACCGCCGCTACCCGAAGGTCAGGCTGGATGCCGAGCGTATTTTCATCAGGGATGGCGACATCTGGACGTCGGCCGGCATCTCGGCCGGAATAGACCTGGCGCTTGCCCTCGTCGAAGATGACCTTGGCGCTGAAGTGGCGCGCCGCACCGCACAGCAGATCGTCATGCACCAGCGCCGGCCGGGCGGCCAGTCGCAATTCTCGGCCTTCGTCGAGCTGGGCGGGCGAACCGGCCGCTTCGCCGCGCTGATCGAGTGGGTGCGGGCAAACCTGGCCGAACCGCTGACCGTCGAATGCCTGGCCGATCACGCGGCCATGAGTCCCCGCAACTTCGCCCGCGCCTTCACGTCCGAGACCGGCGTCACGCCGGCAAAGGCGGTAGAGCGCATGCGCCTCGAGACGGCCCGCACGGCGATCGAGACCAGCCATCTCCCGCTTGAGCGCATCGCCGAAGCCGCCGGTTTTGGCGATCCCGGACGCATGCGGCGTGCCTTCCTGCGTACCCTTGGCCAGCCGCCGCAGGCGTTTCGGACGGCCGCCGAACACAGGGGGCTTCAGTGGGGCAGCCAAGCAGCGGCTCTGCCGGCTTAAACGCCGTTCCGGTCCAAAAGCGGACAAAACCGAATGAGCGCACTTGATCCAGACCGAAGTTTCACGAAAATCATTCCAAAGCCGGTTGCTGCCATTCAGTGCGCCACTTTCGGCCTGTTGGACTGGATATTGCGGCGCCTGGCCCAATCGCCGCAGATGACGAACCGGATAGCCATTATGAGGAGACTGTTTATAACGGTCGCTGAAATCGCGATGACCAAGGGGAGACGATGCGCTACATACGTCCGCTTTCAATAGAAGATGCCGTTGGCCAGTTGGCCGGGTCGGCTGGTACGGCCGCCATCCTCGCCGGAGGCAGCGACCTCCTGGTCAGGATGAAGGGCGGCTTTGCCGAACCAGAGTTGATCGTCGACATCAAGGCGATCGATGGCTTGAGCGAGATCCGGGAAACGGCTGAAGGCTTCAGCATCGGCGCCGCGGTCCCTTGCGCCGTCCTGGGAGAGAACACCGCCCTCAAGAAGGCATGGCCTGGTGTCGTCGAGGCGGCCAAGCTGATCGGCTCCAAGCAGGTGCAGGGCCGCTGCACCATCGTGGGCAATCTCTGCAACGCCTCGCCGGCCGCCGACAGCGTGCCGGCGCTGGTTGCCGCCGGCGCCAGGGCAGTGGTCGTCGGGCCGGCGGGCCGGCGCACGATCCCCGTGCAGAGCGTGCCGACCGCGCCGGGCAAGACGTCGCTGGCCAAAGGCGAGATCATCGAGGCGATCCTGCTCGACAAGCGCGAGCCGCGGTCTGGCGATGCCTATCTGCGTTTCATTCCACGCACCGAGATGGACATCGCGGTGGTCAGCGCCGGGGTGAACCTGACGCTCGACGAGCACGGTGTCGTCAAATCGGCCCGCGTGGCGCTGGGCGCCGTGGCGGCGACGGTGCTTCTGGTCGAAGAGGCCGCGGAGGTGCTCGTCGGCTCCAGGCTGGAAGAGGCGACGCTGGAGCGGCTCGCCAAGGTCTGTGCGGGTGCCTGCCGTCCCATCGACGACAAGCGCGGCACTATCGAATTCAGACGAAAAGTTGCGGGTGTGCTGGCCCAGCGGGCCGCCACATCAGCCTATGCACGTGCAGGAGGCAAATGATGGCTGGAATTGCAGTTTCAACGACAATCAACGGCGATGCTGTCGAGTATCTGTGCCAGCCCGACGAGACGCTGCTCGACGTCCTGCGCGATCGGCTGGGGCTGACGGGCGCCAAGGAAGGCTGCGGCACCGGCGACTGCGGCGCCTGCTCGATCATCCTCGATGACCGGTTGGTGTGCTCATGCCTGGTGCTCGGCGCCGAGGCTGAAGGCCGTCGCGTCGAGACCATCGAGGGCATGGCGCATGGCGATACGCTGCACCCGCTGCAGCAGAAATTCCTCGAGCACGCCGCATTGCAATGC
>NZ_RZRP01000603.1:0-3936 GCF_003997795.1 Mesorhizobium sp. M7A.F.Ca.US.005.03.2.1
GTCCTGGAACACCATGCCGATGCGGCGCTTGTGCTTCGGCACGAAAATGCCGGCACCGGTATCGACCAGCACACGGCCGTCAACCTCGATGCGTCCCTTGTCGGGCCGGATCAGCCCGGCAATCATGCCGATCAGCGTCGTCTTGCCCGACCCAGACGCTCCGAACAGCGCCGTCAGCCGCCCGGCGCTTTCGAAGCGGGCGCCGATGGCGAAACCGCCCAGCCGATGGCTGATGTCGACGAGAACGCTCATTCGATGTCCAGCCGCCGGCCGACACGCCGCGCCAGCACCTCCGAAGCCACAAGTGCTGCCATGGAGATGACAATGGAAATCAGCGTCAGGCGGAGCGCCCCTTCATCGCCACCCGGCACCTGCGTGAAGGTGTAGATCGCCGACGGCAATGTCTGCGTCTCATTGGGAATGTTGGAAACGAAGGTGATGGTGGCGCCGAACTCGCCCATCGCCTTGGCGAAGGCCAGGATGGCGCCGCCGACCATGGCGCTCGACAGGTTCGGCAGGATGATGCGCCAGAAGGTCTGCCAGCCCGTGGCACCGAGATCGTAGGACGCTTCAACCAGCGTGCGGCTCATCGACTGCAGCCGCATCAGTACCGTGCGGTAGACTATCGCCAACACGAAAACCGTATGGCCGATAACGACCGTCAGCAGCGAGCGTTCGAGGCCGATCTCGCGGAAGAAGATCAGCAGCGCCAGGCCGCTGATGATCGGCGGCATCAGGAACGGCAGGAAGATGATGAACTGCAGCAGCGAGCGTCCGGAACGGCGCCCATGATAATAGAGCGCCAGCAGCGTTCCGCTGACCACCGACAGGATGACGGTGCAGACGCCGACGATCAGCGTCGTGCGCAGAGCGGCCAATATGTCGTGGTTTTCAGCCAGCGCCACATAGGTCGCAAGCGTCGGCGACGACCAGTCGACGGAGCCATGCGAAATGGTGAAGAACGACGACACGATCGGCACGAACAGCGGGCTGTAGAGCAGGACCGCAACCAGTGTCGTGATCGCGGCCAGAAAGATCGTGGACAGTCGGGGCAGGGCGCTCATACCGAAGTCCCCGGGTTGCGGCCAAAGCGTTCGCCGATGAGGATTGCGGCGATCACCACGACGGCCAGCGCCACCGACAGCGCCGCGCCGAACGGCCAGTTATAGGCCGTGCCGAACTGGCTGTAGAGGATGCGGCCGAAGGTGAAGCCGCTGATCCCGCCGACCATCTGCGGCGTCAGGAAATCGCCGATCGCCAGCACGAAGACGAAGCTCGCCGCCGAAGCGACGCCGGGCAGGCTGAGCGGCAAGGTGATGCGCAGGAAGGTCTGCAAGCCGCTCGCGCCGAGATCGTCGGATGCGCGCAGCAGCACTTGCGGAATCCGCTCCAGCGACAGGAAGATCGGCAGGATGGCGAAGGGGATCAGGAGCAGGGTCAGCGTCAAAAGGATGGCGTTCATGTTGAACACGAAAAGCGTCGACGGTTCCTGCAGAATGCCGAGCGCCACCAGTGCCTTGTTGAGGAAACCGTTGAGGCCGAGGATGCTGCGGATGGCATAGATCTTGATGACGTAGCTCATCAGCAGCGGCACCAAGAGCAGCATCAGCAAGGCGTAGCGCCAACGGCCTTTCAGCATCGTCAGGAAATAGGCGGCGGGATAGGCGAGCAGGATGCAGATGATGGCCACCGATACGCAAAGCACGATGGTGTTCCAGAACACCGGCAGAAAGACCGGATCGGTAAAGAACCTGACATAGTTGCCCAGCGACAAGCCGTAGACGATCGTGCCCTGGTCGACGCTGAAGAAGCTGTAGCCGAGGAAGATCGCCAGCGGCACCAGGACGAAGACCACTGGCAAGGCAAACGCCAGCACCGTCACCAGCAGCGACAGCCGTTTTTCCGCAGGCAGCGTCGATCCTGCTTTGCTCATGCCAGCACCAGATGGCCTTCATGCGGCGCAAAGGAAAGCGATACGGCCTCGCCGGATCTGAGCGCGCTGCCGTCGACGCGGCTCGGCACGCGCAGCCGCAAGCGTTGCGCGGCATTGTCGGCGCCGGCCGCGATGGTGGCGACGGTCGACGAGCCGGCAAAGGCCAGATCGGAGATCGTGCCGGAAAAACGGTTGTCGGTGTCCTTTGCATCCGCAAGGTGCAAGGCTTCTGGACGGAACGCGGCGTAAGCGCTGGCGCCTTCCGCTGCGGCTTTCAAATGCGGCTGGTCGCTGATCGAACAGATGAGGCGCCCGAGCGCCGTCTCGATCGATCGCAGCTCGCCCTGGACCGGTCCGAGTTTCCCGGCCACCAGATTGTTCTCGCCGAAGAAACGCGCGACGAATTCGCAATCCGGTCTGTAGTAAAGGTCGTGCGGCGTGCCGAGCTGGCGGATATGGCCGGCCTCCATGACGCAAATCCGATCGGCCATGCCGATGGCTTCTTCCTGGTCATGGGTGACGAACAGGAAGGTGGTCCTGATTTCGCGCTGGATGGACTTTAGGAACACCTGCATCTGCCGGCGCAGTTCGAGGTCGAGTGCGGCGAGCGGCTCATCGAGCAGGATCAGGCGCGGCTGGCAGATCAGCGCACGGGCGAGTGCGACGCGCTGGCGCTGGCCGCCGGAGAGCTGCGCCGGAAAGCGGTCGGCGAAACGCCCGAGCTGGACCAGTTCCAGCGCCTCCGCGACTCGGCGCGCGATTTCCTTGCGCTGGACATGGCGAACCGAAAGCCCGTAGCCGACATTGCCGGAAACGGTCAGGTGCGGGAACAGCGCATAGTCCTGAAACACGGTGTTGAACGGCCGCCGGTTGATCGGCATGCGGCTGATGTCTTGCCCATCCAGGCGTATCTCGCCCGACGTCAGCGGTTCCAGCCCGCCGATCAGCCGCAGCACCGTGGTCTTGCCGGAGCCGGAGGGTCCAAGAACGGTGAGGAACTCACCGTCCTTGATCGACAGGTCGATGTCGTGCAGCACGGGGACCGTGCCGTAGGATTTCGAGACGGACCGCAGCGTCAAGAGGTCGGTGTTCTGGTTCATGAAATACTCTCGCATACGCTTCGGCGGTCCGGAACTCCGGACCGCCGGGTCCTTCGAAGGCATGGTGCGGAAAGATCAGGGCGTTGCCTTGACCTCGTTCCACATGTCCGAACGCTTGAGCGGGTCCTCGACATTGTTGAGCCAGACCAGCTTGTCGTTGCCGCCGGCGCTGCCGGTTTCCGTCACCGTGTTGCCGAAGCCGGTGCGCTCGGAAAGCTCGCCGCCGACCTTCTTGCTCAGCATGAAATCAATCCATTTCTCGGCTGCCGCATTATCACGGACACCCTTGGAGATGACCCAGTTGTCGAGCCAGGCAAGCGCGCCCTCGCTCGGATTGACGTAGGCGACATGGGCGCCGATCTTCTGCAGCGCCTTGACCTGCTGCTGGCCGTAATTGGCCCAGATCAGGGCCACATCATTGTTCTGGTAGATCTGCTGCGCCTCGTCGGCGGTGGTGTAGAAGCTGAGCACGTTGCGCTTGAGTTCGACCAGCTTGGCCTTGACTGCAGCCATCTGCTCTTCATTGAGGTTGAACGGATCCTTGTAGCCGAGCGTCAGTGCGGTGAACGAGAAATTGTGCTCGCCATTATCATACGCCAGCACCTTGCCCTTGTAGGCCGGGTCCCACAGAACCGACATCGAGGTCGGCGCCGGCTTGACCTTGTCGGTGTCGTAGATCAGGCCGATGGAGTCGAAGCAGAACGGAATGCCGTAGACCTTGCCGTCCTTGGTCACGCCGCTGACCGCCGTCAGGTCGCGGAAGCGCGGCAGCACGTCTTTCTGGTTGGCGAGCTTGGTGACGTCGATCGGCGACACCAGGTCAGCCTTGATGTAGCGCTGCAACTGGGCGGTGTTGACAGCAAAGACGTCGAAGTCCTGGCCCTCGCTGCTCTTGATCTTGGC
>NZ_RZRP01000604.1:0-3933 GCF_003997795.1 Mesorhizobium sp. M7A.F.Ca.US.005.03.2.1
TGCTGGAGCTGTTCCCGATCCTGCGCCGCTACCACCGCGTCAAGGGCGGCAATCTGTCGGGCGGCGAACAGCAGATGCTGGCCATCGCCCGCGCGCTGATGGGCAAGCCGCGCATGATCCTCCTCGACGAGCCCTCGCTCGGCCTTGCCCCGCAACTGATCGACACCGTCTTCGACCTGATCGCCGAACTGCGCCGCAAGGGCCTGACCATCCTTCTGGTCGAACAGAATGTGGCGCTGGCGCTCGAAATCGCCGACCGCGCCGTCGTGCTCGCCAATGGCGAAGTGGTGCTGTCGGGCACGGCAAAAGAACTCGCCTCTTCGGACCTCGTCCGCCAGGCCTATCTGGGAGCTTAGAAGCATGATCGCGCAGCAGATCATCAATGCGGTGAGCCTCGGCGGCGTCTATGCGCTGCTGGCGCTCGGGCTGGCGATCGTCTTTTCCATCGTCGGCTTGATCAACTTCGCCCATGGCGAGCTGATGACGCTGTCGGGCTATGCGCTGCTCGCCTCGCTGGTGCTTGGCTTTCCGTTCCCCGTAGCCGTGCTTGTCGCCGTGTCCTGCGGCGCGCTCGCCGCTGTCGCCATGGAGCGCATCGCGTTCAGGCCGATGCGCGGCGCCAGCGTCACCAGTCTGTTGCTGACCAGCTTCGCTGTCTCCAGCCTGCTGAAGGTCGTCTTCCAGAACGGCATCTCGGCGCGGCCGCAGGCTGTCGCCATGCCTGGCTGGATGACCGGCGCTTTCTCCTTCGGCGATTTCACCATCGGCGTCGGTCCCAGCATCTCCATCGTCGTCTCCGCACTGGCGCTGATTGCGCTGGAAGTCTTCCTGCGCCGCTCGGTGACCGGGACGGCGATGCGTGCCGCAGCGGAGGATTTCGACGTCGTGCGCCTGATGGGCATTCCGGCCAGCCGCATCATCGCCACCGCCTTCCTGCTCTCCGGCCTGCTCGCCGGGCTGGCGGCCATGCTGTGGGTGGCGCAGCGTGCCTCGGTCGACCCGCTGATGGGTTTCACGCCGGTGCTGAAGGCGTTTATCGCCGCCGTCGTCGGCGGGCTCGGCAGCTTGCCCGGTGCTGTCGCCGGCGGCTTCCTGCTCGGCATCATCGAGGTGCTGCTGCAAGCGACATTGCCGGGAGCGATCGCGCCCTATCGCGACGCCATCGTGCTGTCGGGCGTCATCGCCGTGCTGCTGGTTCGTCCGCAAGGCCTGATCCCGGCAGTTCGCGCCCAGCGAAGCTGACCTGATGTATACCAAGCCCGAGTTCGTGCCACTGTCGCGCGACGAGGTGTTCGGCCTGATCGAGGCCGCGGCCTTTGCCACGGTGGTGACAGCGGGACCGCAGGGCCTTGTCGTCTCTCATCTTCCCTTCGTGCTCGATCGCGCGCGGGGTGAAAATGGAACGCTGATCTCGCATCTCGCCCGGGCCAATCCGCACAGCACCTTGATCAGCGAAGGCAGGGAGACGATCACTGTCTTCCACAGCCCGCATGGCTACATCTCGCCGTCCTGGTATCCGCGCAATCCGGTGCGCGACAGCGCGCCGACCTGGAACTTTGCCGTCGTGCATTGTCATGGGCATCCGGTGCCGCTCGACGATCACGGCACCGCCCGGCATCTCCTGCAGCTTGTCGATGTGCTGGAGAAGGATCGCGACGATCGCTGGCGCATGCGTGAGCTCGGACCAGGCGGCATGGAGCGGCGCATACCTGGTATCATAGGGTTTGACCTGCCGATCGGGCGGCTCGAAGCCAAGTTCAAGATGGGCCAGGATGAGCGCCTCTACGACACAGGCGGAGCCATCAGGGTGCTGGAGCAAAACGATCCGGCGCTGGCAACGATGATGAAGGCGCACAACGCGCATCGCCAGGACTGACCGCCTGCATGCGGCAAGGAAAAGAAAAATGATCCCCAATCTCAACATCGTGCCCTTCGTCAGCGTCGATCATATGATGAAGCTGGTGCTGAAGATCGGCGTCGAACGCTTCCTCGTCGAACTCGCCGGCTACATCGAGAATGATTTCCGCCGCTGGGAGCTGTTCGACAAGACGCCGCGCGTCGCCTCGCACAGCGCCGAGGGTGTCATCGAACTGATGCCGACCAGCGACGGCGAGGTCTACGGCTTCAAATATGTCAACGGCCATCCCAAGAACATGCGCGAGGGACGCCAGACCGTGACCGCCTTCGGCATGCTCGCCGACGTCCACAATGGCTACCCGGTATTGCTGTCCGAAATGACCATCCTGACGGCGCTGCGCACGGCGGCGATGTCGGCTCTGGCCGCGAAGTATCTGGCGCCGGCCGGCTCCAGCTGCATGGCGCTGATCGGCAACGGCGCCCAGGCCGAATTCCAGGCGGTGGCCTTCAAGGCGCTGCTCGGCGTCGACAGGCTGAGGCTTTACGATATCGACCGCACGGCCACCGAAAAATGCATCCGCAATCTCGCCGGTCTCGGCTTCGACATGGTCGCTTGCGGCACCGCGCAGGAGGCGGTCGAAGGGGCTGACATCATCACCACCGTCACCGCCGACAAGCAGTACGCCACTATCCTCACCGACAACATGGTCGGCTCCGGCGTGCACATCAACGCGGTCGGCGGCGACTGCCCCGGCAAGACCGAATTGCATCGCGATATCCTGCTGCGCTCAGACATCTTCGTCGAATACCCGCCGCAGACCCGTATCGAGGGCGAGATCCAGCAGCTTGCGCCGGATCATGAGGTGATCGAGTTGTGGCAGGTGATGTCAGGCGCCGTGCAAGGCCGGCGCGATTCCGGCCAGATCACGCTGTTCGATTCGGTCGGCTTCGCCATCGAGGATTTTTCGGCGTTGCGCTATGTCAGGGATCAACTGCGCTCGACCGGCCTCTACCAGGAACTCGACATGCTGGCCGACCCCGACGAACCGCGAGATCTGTTCGGCATGCTGTTGAGGGCGGCCCAGCAGGGTTGAGGCATAGAGTGTTCAGCCAGCCGAACCCCACATGGCATCCGGCACCACCACCAGCTTGCCGACGAAATCCTTGGCAATGAAATCCGCCTGCGCATGGTGGAAATCGGAGAGCTTGTAGACGCCACCGACCAGCGGCCGGATTTTCTTCGCCTCGATGTAACCAACGATACGACGGAAATCCGCGCGCGTGCCCTGGCTCGAACCATGCAACTGCAACTGCTTGAGATACATGGTCCTGAGATCGAGCTGCACGACCGGACCGGCAATCGCCCCGGCGGTGGTGTAGCGGCCTTCGGGCCTGAGAATACGCAAGAGATCGTTGAAGATCGCGCCGCCGA
Organism: Mesorhizobium sp. M7A.F.Ca.US.005.03.2.1; assembly: GCF_003997795.1. Lineage (NCBI taxonomy): Bacteria > Pseudomonadati > Pseudomonadota > Alphaproteobacteria > Hyphomicrobiales > Phyllobacteriaceae > Mesorhizobium > Mesorhizobium sp. M7A.F.Ca.US.005.03.2.1. Next base: position 3,290 of record NZ_RZRP01000604.1, read on the forward strand.
CCAGGTCGGCCACCACGTCGATCGGTTGGCCGCCGGTCGCTTCAATCACGGCTTGCGGCAGGTCTGCGACGCCACGGGTGATGACCGCCTCGGCGCCGATGTCCAGCACCGCCTGTTCCTTGCCCTTGCCGACGACGGCATAGGGAATGGCGCCGCGCGCCCGTGCCAGTTGCACGATGCCGGAACCGACGCCGCCCGAGGCGCCGGTGACCAGCACGCGCTCGCCGGCCTTCAAGCCGGCGCGCTCCAGCATCTGTTCGCCGGTCAGGTAAGCGCAGCAGAAGGTGGCGAGTTCGACGTCGCTCATGTCGGTATCGACGACATGCGCATTCTCGGCCGGCACGGCCTGGTATTCGGCATAGCCGCCGTCGCGGCCGTGGCCCATATAGTCGATGTCGGCGAGCGAATCGTCGTCGCGATTGTAGATGGAGAAATCGACCATCACCCGTTCGCCGATACGCTCCGGCGACACACCTTCGCCGACGGCGGCGATGGTACCGACGGTGTCGGTGCCCTGGATGCGCGGGAAAACAAGCGTGTTGCCCTGGCGCCGCCATGTCGACACGGCAGCCGCATTCTCTTCCGTGCCATAGGCGCCCTGGCGCACCCAGACATCGGTGTTGTTCATGCCGCAAGCGCTGACC
>NZ_RZRP01000605.1:0-3933 GCF_003997795.1 Mesorhizobium sp. M7A.F.Ca.US.005.03.2.1
TGCCGTGCTCGACCGCCACGGCATGGTCGAGCGCCGCAAGCGCAGGCGCAACAGGGCGACGGGGACACCACTTTCAAACGGCTGTCGCCCTAACGATCTTTGGTGTGCCGACTACAAGGGCGAGTTCATGCTCGCCGATCGGCGCTATTGCTATCCGCTGACCATCACCGACTTCGCCAGCCGTTATCTCATCGCCTGCGAGGCGCTCTCGACCACCAAGGAAGCCTATGCCTTCACCGTGTTCGAAAGCGTTTTCAAAGAGTTCGGCCTGCCCAGCGCGATCAGGACCGACAATGGCGTTCCCTTCGCCAGCCCCAACGCGCTGTTCAATCTCAGCAAACTGTCGGTCTGGTGGCTGCGCCTGGGCATCGACATCGAGCGCATCAAGCCGGGCTGTCCGCAGCAGAATGGCCGCCATGAGCGCATGCACCTCACCCTCAAGAAGGAGACCACCAAACCGGCCGGCGCCAATTTCCTTCAACAGCAGGCCAGGTTCGATGACTTCATCGACGAGTTCAACTCACAACGCCCGCACCAGGCGCTCGACATGGACTGCCCGGCCGAGCGCTACACGCCCTCAACGCGTCCCTACACCGGCTTGCCCGATCTCGACCACCCGTTTCACGACAAGGCCGTCACCGTCACCACCTGCGGCCGCATCTGCTATAACCGCAAGAAGATCAACCTCAGCCTTGTCTTTGCCGGCCAGACCGTCGGAATCAAACAGGTCGAGGACCATATCTGGCTGGCTAGCTTCATGGACTATGATTTGGGATATTTCGACGATGAGACATGCAGGCTCGAACCACTCCAAAACCCCTTCGGGCCAAAAGTGTTACCCATGTCTCCGGTATAAACCGTAACCTATGTGTCCGGAACGGACCTAACGGTAATGGTGGGCCCGGAGGGACTCGAACCCCCAACCAAGCGGTTATGAGCCGCCGGCTCTAACCATTGAGCTACAGGCCCCACGCGGGCTGGATTAATGTTTTTCGCATCGCGGCACAAGGCTTTCCCGACGGGCTTCCCCAGATCGCCCAAATCAACCCATAATCGCGCTCTACGCGACGTCTGCGACTTGATCGCAGACCAAGGAGATTTTCATGACCAGACATCTTTTGCCTCTCGCGCTCGCCGCTGCAATCGCTTTTCCGGCGATGGCTGGAGCCACCGATCTGCCGACGCCGCCCCGCATCATCGTGTCGGGCGAAGGCGAAGCAACCGTGGCCCCCGATCTGGCGGTCCTGACGCTGAGCGTCATGCGCGAGGCCAAGACCGCGCGCGCCGCGCTCGACGCCAACAATGACGCCATGGCCGCCGTGATCGCGGCGATGAAGTCCGCCGGCATCAAGGACCGGGACCTGCAGACCGCCGGCATCCAGATCAACCCGCGCTACAACTACACCAACAAGCCGGACGGTAGCCAGGAAGCCGAACTCGTCGCCTATCAGGTGACCAACACGCTTTCGGTGCGGGTGCGCGATGTCGACAAGACCGGCGAGATCCTTGACAAGGCGGTGTCGCTCGGCGTCAACCAGGGTGGCGGCATCGCCTTCACCAATGACAACCCGGCAGCCACGGTCACCGAGGCGCGCAAGAAGGCGGTCGCCAACGCCATGGCCAAGGCCAAGACGCTGGCCGAGGCCGCAGGCGCCAGCCTCGGCCGGGTGCTCGAGATATCAGATCAGAACATTGCGCCGGCGCCGATGCCGATCAACGCCAAGGCCTTCGATGCCGCGGCGGGTGGCGCGGCTCCCGTGCAGGCCGGCGAGAATTCCTACAATGTCCAGGTGACCGTCACCTTCGAACTGAAGTAAGCGGCTCCGAGGATCCGTGGCTGGTCTTGCCCAGCCACGGATGCATCACCAGCCAATAGCGCGCATGAAAACCCCCGCGGGATTGCTCCCGCGGGGTTTTTTCGAGCCACACCCTTCAAACGGAAAAGGGCTCCGCTAGTCCCAGCTGATCTTGCTAAAGATCATGCTGCCAGGCTGACCCTCAAAGAGGGTCGGCCTTAATTGTCGAACCTCAGCGATAGATAACCGGGCAGCCGCGCTCGTTGGCGAACACCACCACGACACGGTCGCCGTCCTGACGGCCCGCCACCTTCACCGTGCGCCGGTTGACGTCGACGATCCGGACCCGGTGGAGGCCCATGCGTTCGGCCTTGTCGAGGGCGCGGTCCGGCGAACAGCCACGGCGCCAGTCGCCGCGGCGTTCATCACGGCGATGGCGATAACCGTCGTCACCGGTATAGACGCCGAAACGCGGGTCGTTGTTGTTGCCGAAGCCGAGATAGAGGCTGTCGGCGTGGGCGGGAACGGCCGCCAGCGTGCCGAGACCGACCAGGGCCGAAAGGGCTGCCGTCTTGATCGTGTTGAACATCGTCTTCTCTCCTTTTTGCGGGCCTTCCCGTCCTCGTGAACCGATGGGGGGAGAATGCGCCTGCCTGTCTGAACTCTTTACGAACCTGCCGTTCATCTCCGGTTCATATGGCGGGAAGAAGGAAGTTCCGGCCATTCGCCACCGTCCCCAGCCTTGGTGAAGGCCGGAATGCCTGACTCGGCGCCCTATTCCGAGCCCGCGGATTGGCCGGAAGTCGTGGAACGTAAGGCTGTTGCTCGCCGCCGCTGGTCCTACGGCTCCTCGTCCAGCACATAGTCAAAATAGTCTTCCGGCTCGGCAAGATCGGTTTCACTCGCCTTGACCCGGCCGCGCATCGAGATGCCGGCTTCATGCACGGTCTCGGCGCTGCCAGACACCAGCCGGTGCCACCAGTAGAGGTCGCGGCCCTCGGCAACCAGCCGATAGGCACAGGTACTGGGCAGCCAACTGATGGTTCGCACATTCTGCGGCGTCAGCCCGACGGAGTCGGGAACGCGCGCCAGCCGGTTGGCGTAGTCCGAACAGCGGCAGGTCTCGGCGTCGAACAGCCGACAGCCGACGCTGGTCCAGTAGATCTCGCCGGTGTCCTCGTCCTCAAGCTTTGACAGGCAGCATTTACCGCAGCCGTCGCACAGCGATTCCCACTCGGCCGGGCTCATCGCCTCCAGCGCCTTGGTTTTCCAGAATGGCGTTTCCATTTCCCGGATGTGGCCCCGGCCGCGGGCAAGGTCAAGCGCGGCAATGGTCGCAATTGCGGCTATCGCCAGGTGAATGACATGAAGTTGCCTTCAAAAGGTCGGTCAATCGCCCCGTACGGCCTCTATCCGTGCCAGACTGGAACCAATCGGCACAAGATCGGTTTCGGCAAGGATGGGACCCCACAAGGAGAATTTCGATGAAACGCCAACCACGGATTCTGGCAGGCACCGCACTTGGCCTGTTGATGGCATCCGCGCCGTTGGGCGCGTTCCCGCTTCAGGGAAGTGTCGCGTCCGGTCTTGCCCAGCGCACGGCGACCCCATTCATCCTGGCGCAAGCAGCATGCGCCGAGGGCGAATCGGCCGAGGCCTGCGCGCAGAAGCAGCAGGCGGAACCCGAACAGAAACACGAGCGCAGGAAGGCCGAGCCTGAACAGCAGGCCGCGCCTGCCCAGAGCGAGCAGCCCGCCGAGGAGCAGCAGCCACGCCGGAAGAAGCGCGACCAGCAGCAGCAGGCCGAGCAGGCGCCGGCCGAACAGGCCGCACCCGCCGAAGAACAGCAGCCGCGCAGGAAGAAGCGTGACCAGCAGCAGCAGACCGAGCAGGCGCCGGCCGAACAGGCAGCACCCGCAGAGGAACAGCAGCCGCGCAGGAAGAAGCGTGACCAGCAGCAGCAGACTGAGCAGACGCCGGCCGAACAGGTCGCGCCGGCCAACGACAATCAGCCCGGCGAGCAGGCCCAGCCGCGCAAGAAGAACAAGCAGGATCAGCAAGCCCAACCTGAAGTCGCCCCGGCGCCGAAGGAAGCTCCCGCTGGAGAGGCGACGGCCCCTGCCGGCGAGCAGCCGGC
>NZ_RZRP01000606.1:0-3930 GCF_003997795.1 Mesorhizobium sp. M7A.F.Ca.US.005.03.2.1
TCGTCACCCAGACCACATTGTCGGTCGAGGACACCGCCGGCATCATCCGCGCCTTGCAGGATCGCTTTCCGGCGCTGCAGGCGCCAGCGGCGGAATCGATCTGCTATGCCACCACCAACCGCCAGGAAGCCGTCAAGGACACCGCGCCGGGCGCCGATCTCTACCTGATCGTCGGCGCGCCGAATTCATCCAATTCGCGACGACTTGTCGAAGTGGCGGAGCGTGCAGGCGCCACCATGTCGCTTCTCGTGCAGCGCGCCGCCGAGATTCCGTGGAATGACATCGGCAACATTTCGACGCTCGGCCTGTCGGCCGGCGCGTCGGCGCCCGAAATCATCGTCGACGAGATCATCGACGCGTTCCGGCAGCGCTTCGATGTCACGATCGATCTGGCCATCACGGCCACGGAAACGGAGGATTTTCCGGTCATGCGGGTACTGCGCGATGTCGAACTGACGCGGGCCGACATGGCCTTCGTCAATGGAGCCGCGTAAGGCACATGGCGGTCTACACTGACGTCGCGGAAGGCGAACTCGGCGCATTCCTGAAGCACTATCCGGTCGGCGATCTCCTGTCCTACAAGGGCATCGCCGAAGGCACCGAGAACTCGAACTTCCTGCTGCACACCTCGAGCGGCTCCTACATCCTGACGCTCTATGAGAAACGCGTCGAGAAGGCGGATCTGCCGTTTTTCCTCGGGCTGATGGGCCATCTCGCCTACAAGGGCGTGTCCTGCCCGCTGCCGGTGACCGCCCATGACGGCAGCGTCATCGGCACGCTCGCCGGCCGGCCGGCGGTCATCATCACCTTCCTGGAAGGGCTTTCGTTGCGGCGGCCCACAGCCACGCATTGTGCCGAGGTCGGCAAGGCGTTGGCGCAATTGCATCTGGCCGGCGCCGATTTTTCGATGACGCGTCCGAATGCCCTGGCCATCGACGGCTGGCGCAAGCTCTGGGACGCAGCGCGCGACCGCGCCGACGAGGTCGAGCCGGGCCTGGCGGCCGAGGTTGATGCCGACTTTGCCGATTTTGAGCGCAACTGGCCCAAAGACCTGCCGCAAGGCATCATTCATGCCGATCTTTTCCCGGACAACGTTTTCTTCCTCGGCGAAAAGCTCTCCGGCCTGATCGACTTCTATTTCGCCTGCGACGACCTCTATGCCTACGATGTCGCCACCTGCCTCAACGCCTGGTGCTTCGAGAAGGATTTTTCCTTCAACCTGACCAAGGGCAAGGCGCTGCTCGCCGGCTACCAGAGCGTCCGGCCCCTGAGCGACCAGGAAAAGGCTGCGCTGCCGATGCTGGCGCGCGGTTCGGCGTTGCGCTTCATGCTGACCCGGCTATACGACTGGCTGACCGTCCCCGATGGCGGGCTGGTGATGAAACGCGATCCGACCGAATACATCAGAAGGATGCGGTTCCACCGGGCGATCAAATCTCCTTCGGAATATGGATTGGCCTGATATCATGAGCAAACAGGTTGAGATCTTCACCGACGGCGCTTGTTCGGGCAATCCCGGCCCTGGCGGCTGGGGCGCGATCCTGCGCTTCAACGGCACCACCAAGGAGCTTTCCGGCGGTGAGGCCGAGACGACCAACAACCGGATGGAACTGTTGGCTGCTATCTCGGCGCTGAACGCGCTGAAGGAACCGTGCACGGTCGAGCTTCACACCGACAGCAAATACGTCATGGACGGCATTTCCAAGTGGATCCACGGCTGGAAGAAGAACGGCTGGAAGACCGCCGACAAGAAGCCTGTCAAGAACGGTGAACTCTGGCAGGCGCTCGACGAGGCCAACAAGCGCCACAAGGTCACCTGGAACTGGGTCAAGGGCCATGACGGCCATGTCGAGAACGAGCGCGCCGACGAACTCGCGCGCGAAGGCATGGCGCCGTTCAAGAAAGGCCCGTTCAAGCCTGCAGCAGCGCCAAAGCCTGCTGCGCCGGCAATCGCGAAGGTGCGGCGCTCGACCCAGAGCTATTGAATTTCAGGAGCGGCGCGGCTCGGGTACGAAGAAGCGGATCAGCCAGTGGGCGGCGGCAACTACTACGATATCGGCGCGCATTCCGTTGTCTACGGCTGGCAGCCGATCGACAGGCCGACACAGCCGTAAGCGCTTATCGTATCAGCAGCGCCGTGCCCCAAAGCCCAAGTGCGAACACCGTGTGCGACACCAGGTTCAGCGCCCGGATCCGCATCGGGTTGGGCCGCTTCGAGGCGGCCCAGCCGGCGCCCATGCCGGGTGCCAGCAGGAACCAGCCGGCGCCGACGGTGACAATGCCGAGGATGAAGGCCGGCAGAAATGTCGGCGCGGCAAGCCAGCCCGCTCCGGCCAGCACCACCAGGATGATGCCGTAGATGATGCCGACAAAATAGTGAAAGGCCCAACCCAGCGCCTTTTCATGCGCGTATGGTGCTGTATCGCCGATATCGTCGTGAAAGACCTTGTCACGGAGATGCCAGACCCAGCGGCCGACCGGCCCCCAGTTCGGCCGTGGCTGGCCGAACGCCTTGTGCAGGAAGATGGCCCAGAGATCCATCAGCACGGTGGCGCCGACGCCGATCGCGATAGCGCGCCAGAAGATGTCAAACATCGCTAGGATCCCCCCAAAGCAACCCATGAACCACAAGCGCCATCGCCGTTGCGGCCGAAGGCGCACTGAAGTTCAGAGCTGTCCCAGAATATGGGCCGCGCCGGACTCGTCGACACCGGGCTTGGTCTCGACATTGAGCGCGGTGACCTTGCCGTCGTCGACGATCATCGAAAATCGCTTCGAACGCAGCCCCATGCCGCTGGCGGAAAGGTCATTGTCGAGGCCCACTGCCTTGGCGAAATCGCCACTGCCGTCGGCCAGGAACAGGATCTTGCCCTCGCCGCCGGTGAAGCGCGCCCAGGCGCCCATGACATGGACGTCATTGACCGAAACGACGGCGATGGTGTCGACGCCGCGCGCCAGGATGGCGTCATGGTTCTCGAGATAGCCGGGCAAGTGGTTGTTGCTGCAGGTCGGCGTGAAGGCGCCGGGAACTCCAAACAGAACGACCTTTTTGCCCGGGAAGATCTCGGCCCCGGTGATCGGCTTGGCGCCGTCGTCGGTCATCGTCTTGAAGGTCACGTCAGGCAGCTTGTCGCCAACGGAAATGGTCATGGATTCCTCGCTTGGGAAAATGGGGAAGGACGTGTCTTTGCGTAGCGAACCCAACGGCTTCCTGCAACCGTTGCGATGGGCTGGATCAAGGGAAAGGCAGAACCCCTTCGACAGCGCCCGCCGCACTCGTCAGCGTATAGTGAAGCCCGCCATCGGTCGGCGTCGTCGAGGGGCGATCGAGGATCGGCACGGTGAAAATCAGCTTGCCGTCCTTTTCGCTGCGGGCCGGGGTGCCGAACATGTAGTCCCGCTCGCCGGCAACGAAGAAGTCCGCCGCCGCCGGATCGCCGGGAAAGCTCGCCTCGACAATCAGCGTCTCATGGTCGCCCGGCAGCACATTGATGCCGAAATCGGACCTCGCGGGCGCAGGCAGTGCCGTAAAACTCGCCTTCACCAGCGCCGCGTCCTCGGCATTGTCCGGATCGGAGGCGGGGTCGACGGTCAGCCGCGTCTGCACCGGAATGCAGATCGTTTCGCAGATGCCGAGAAAGATGTCGGCATCGATCACCGCCGGCTGGTTCGGCGTCGCCAGCGTGAATGTCACCGGCAGAGAGACCGGATAGTTGTAGCCCGCCCATTTGCCATAGCCGTCGTCATGGCGCTGCGGCGCCGGAAACGACAGAGCGGCGTCGGCGATGTTGGTGCTGGCCGAAATGTCGAGTTGCGGCGGCACGCCCGCGTCTCCCGGATCGCGCCAATATGTCTTCCAGCCGGGCTTGAGCGCTATGTCGAGAACGCCCTGTATGCGGCCGGCATCGTCGGCTTTGCCTGATGTAACCA
>NZ_RZRP01000607.1:0-3925 GCF_003997795.1 Mesorhizobium sp. M7A.F.Ca.US.005.03.2.1
GGCTACGGCTGCCTTGACGGCTTCGCATTGCGGCCAGCTGCGGGAGAGCCGGTCGAGAGGGATTCCCTGCCGCGATACGGCAGCAAAAGCCAGACCTGTTGTCCGGTTCAATCCACTGGCGACCGCCGATGAATAGAGCTTCCTTGCGTAGGCGACCAAGTCTTTCTGGCCGCTCGCTCGTGCGAAATCGACAAGGAGCGAAGCCCATTCGAAGTGATGCCCCGGTTCGGTCCACTGTCCTTCATCTCCCTGCAACGGCAACCAATCGGCGTCGAAACGTTCCCCAACCGTCCAGCTTTCCTGGTCGAAGAAATGGCTCCGGAAGAGATCGATGATGCGTGCTGCCCGACGCAGATATTCACGGTCGCCCGTGGCGCCATACCAGGCAAGAAATGATTCCAGCATGTGCATGTGTGGGTTCGAAGACCGCGCACCGTTCCAGCCGGGGCTCTCGAGGAACCCGGTCAGACTGTCGTGCTCGAGGTGGGCGTCGATGAAACGAAACGTCTGTTGTGCCAGTTCCAGGGCATCGTGGTGTCCGCATCGGTGAGCTTGAGCCAGCGCCAGGAGCACGCAGGCATGGTCGTAGGCGTCCTCGGTCGGGTCGGCCACGCTGCCGTTGGCATTGAGAGTTCGCACCCACCCGCCGCGGTTCGTGCGGCCGAATCTTGCGATGAAGTCGATACCGTGTTCGATGAGTTTGTCCGCCGGACCAGTCCAGCCACGTTCCTTGGCGACTGCGAAAGCGTAAATCTGGCGAGCCGCAGTGCGCATGCGCTTGGGTTTGCCCAATGGCCTCGCATCGAAGCCCAGGGCCTCATGGAAGCCGCCGTAAACATCGTCGACGCCAGCGGTGGACCACAGCGGCAGGGTTTCTTCGAAGAGCCAGTGCTCCACGCGCTTGCGCCATGAGCCACTGATGATGATCCGGTCTTCGGAGGCAGTAAATTTCGTTTCGAGGCGCCCGCTCTTCTCCAGCTGTTCGACGATTTTTTTCACGTTCTGGCTGTGGCTGACGGGTGCGACGAATACCGCATCTGGCGTCGCCACGATCGCAACATCCTTCATCCCGACCACGGTCAGCAGTCTGCCCTGGCTTCTGAAGTAAGAGTCCTGGCAATCGATGGCGACGATATCGCCCATTGTGACATTGCCGTTGCTGTCCGTGGGGCTGGCCTCCATTAGGGATTGCCATGAGCCAAGGTCGGTCCAGTGGAACGAGGCCCTAACCATTGCGATGTCGCGCGCATGCTCCATGATTGCGTAGTCGATCGAGGTCGAGGGGACGGCCAAGTAGAAGCCTTGTGTCAAATAAAGGCCCGAGACGTCGGTCCGCGCTCCCTTGTAAGCCCGTTCCGCGGCGTCCCAGATGTCGGGCTGGAACTCGAGAAAAGCCTCCCGCATGGTGTCGGCTCGAAAGAGGAAAATGCCGGCGTTCCAGTAGAATTGTCCCGAAGACATGTATTTGCGAGCCGACTTGGCGTTCGGCTTTTCGACAAAGCGCGAAACCGAGGCTACTGCGTCAGCATCTGCCGTGGTCTCGATGTAACCATATCCGGTTTCGGGATGCGTCGGCTTGATCCCGAACACGATGATCTTTCCTGAATCGGCGGCAGGCACGCCGGCCTTGACGGTTTCCCAGAATTGCGTTGTCGTCGATATCTGATGGTCGGAGGGGACCACGAGCACAAGGGCGTCGGCTCCATATTCGGAGATCGTTTGCAGGGTGGCTATGGCGACGGCGGCCGCGGTATTGCGGCCGACCGGCTCGAAGATCGGTCTGCCGCCGTTCAGGCCGAGCGGTACTAGGTCCGAGATAACGCGCTCGGCATGCCGTTCGGAGGCTATCAGGTAGATCGGCGTCTCTCCGTCCGGCCGCGCCTTAAGGCGACGAACAGTCTTGGCAAGCATAGAGCCATCCCCCGAAAGATCGTGGAATTGCTTGGGGTTGTCTTCGCGCGAGAGCGGCCACAGCCGTGAGCCGACCCCCCCGCTCATGACAAAACTTACGATCCGGTCAGACATGGTCCAATTCCTCTCAGAATGTCTGGTTGTAGGCTCCGACCTCTGGATTGCCGCCCAGCACGCCATCGAGAGCCTCGAGTATCTCTCGGCGCCGCTCTGGCGACACAGGCTTTCCACAACCAGGACGATCTCCGCTTTGTTCGACGACGCCCAGGCCCCAGGTGCCGTCCTGAAAGCCCGTGGCTTTGATCGGAGCACTGGTTTTGAAGGCGAATGTGTTTGGACTCGCGTGTCCGACTATGTTCACGGTCACGATTTCCGCTCCGCAGTTTAGCGCCAACAGTCGTAACACGCGCCGCACGTGGCCGCCTTCATGAATTCGAGTAGCCCTATCGCCCTAGCTGCCACCCCTCATCCAATATGAGCATGCCCGCCGATGACCGAAAGGATGTCTCGTGCAAGCATGAGAGTCTTGTATTCTGCAAGGTGCGTCCCCTCTCGCGTGCAACGAGAAAGATGGCTGCAACATGCCGCTGACCGCATTCAGGTTCCCATTCGGCCAGAATGTCGACCAACGGCGGTTCGGTCGCCTGACCAGTCTTCTGGAGGTCATTCAGATGGACATCGAGAAGGAAATCGCGGCACTGCGCCCTTGCGTGGAAAGGTTCACGGACTGTGCTGCGTTCGCCCTGGAAGCGATGGAAAATGGAGAGAGTCCCGAACGCATGTCCGCGCAGATCGGTACTCTCGAGCAGAACCTGGCGATCATCCGCGGACGGCAGGCCTTGCTGGAACAGCAGACGTCATTTGTCGACGCCGCGAGAGCAGCGCTGCCGCGCGTTCTACCGCCCCACGGGTCCTAAGTTTCGCATACGCCAATTGGCGGCATTTACCTTCCGGATCACGGGAGTAATCTTCCGCAGCAGTCTGGGATCGCGGGGCCTCGGCTTTCAATGCAAAGACCGGCCAAATGCAACGGCCGCCTGCATGGAGCGGGCTGCTCTGGGTGTCTGCGTATGCCTGCAGGAGAAGCTGAATGAATCGCATGTTCACCAATCAATGGCCCTCGATGACGGACCAGCAGGCTTCCGCCGGCCAAGAGTTCATTGGGCTCTCCGACATTACCGAATTTCTGCGCCGCTACGCTGGAACTATCATTGCCTGCCTTGCCATGGCTCTCTTGTTGGCGGGGTTTTACAATTCGAGCACCGACCCAACTTTCATCGCCAGCGCGCAGATTCTGATCGAGCCGAAATTGCCGCAACACCTGCAGGAGGGCGGCGAAGTGGATCTGTCACTGGATACTGCCCAGGTGGAAAGCCAGATCGCTGTAATGCAGTCGGAAAAAATCGCAGCGATGGTGCTCGACCAGTTGAAACTCGTCGACGATGCGCAGTTCAATCGTTCCCAGTCTCCGACTTTGCGGGACAGATTGACGAAGACCGGAGCTGTCCTGCTTGAGGCCTTGGGGCTGCGGAAAAGCGCCTGGCTGCAGCATTTCGCTCTTAGCGAGCCTGCCGCACCCCCCATGCTGACCGATTTTCAGAAGTTCCGTCGGAGCATGTTGGTTTTCCGCAACGGCCTCGACGTCCGCCGAGTCGGCGTTTCCTACGCGATTGACATATCCTTCACCTCTCCTGATCCCGAGGGCGCAGCCAGGATTGCGAACGCCACGGCCGATGCCTTCGTACGTGAGCAGATCGAAACCAAGACTGACGCAGCCAAGGAAGGAGGCGCGTGGCTGGAAATGCGGCTTCAGCAGCTGCGAACTCAAATGAATGAGGCCATGGCAAAAGCGCAGCAGTTCCGGTCACGGCACGACTACAGCGTCGGCATTGAAGCCAAAGCAGACGGGACGAGTGCTGAGCCGACGCTCGAAGAACTTGAGGTGACGGCTGAAACCTACCAGAAGATGTACGAGAGCTTCTTGCAGGCCTACACCAACTCGGTAAGCCAACAG
>NZ_RZRP01000608.1:0-3907 GCF_003997795.1 Mesorhizobium sp. M7A.F.Ca.US.005.03.2.1
GGTGATGGCGCATATCAATTCGCCGGCCGCCGATGCGCCAAGCCTGGATAACGAGCGCTTTTTGCGCAACGAGGTGCATCTGATCGCTTCGGCCGGGGTATCGCTGGAAGCCGCCGCTACGGAAGCGAAACGGCAAGGCGTCGAGGCGATTATCCTCTCCGATGCCATCGAAGGCGAGGCGCGCGAGGTTGGCGGTGTCCACGCCGCGATCGCGCGTGAAGTGGCGACGCGCAACAGGCCTTTCTCGAAGCCGGTGCTGATCCTGTCGGGCGGCGAGACAACCGTGACGCTGCGCGCAAAAGGCAAGGGCGGCCGCAATTCGGAATTCCTGCTCGCCTTCGCCATCGGCATCAATGGCGTCGACGGTATCAATGCGCTGGCCGCCGATACTGACGGCATCGACGGTTCGGAAGACAATGCCGGTGCCTTTGCCGATGCTTCGACCGTGTCGCGCATGCGCGCTGCCGGGGTGGACGCCAAGGCTATGCTTGCCGGCAACAATGCCTGGACGGCCTTCAACGCGGTTGACGATCTCTTCGTACCCGGCCCGACCGGTACGAATGTCAACGATCTCAGGGCAATTCTGATCAGGTAGCCGCAGCAATTCCAGGAAGGTTTTCCGTCCGGAATCGCGCAAAACAGACCAATCAGGCGGCCATCAGCCGCTTCACCAGCTTCATATCCTGCAGGAACCGTTCGCGTTCAGCCTCCTTGTCCGCGGGTTCGCGGATGCGCAGGATGAAGGAGGGATGGATGGTGATGAACACGCGCAATCCGTCCTCGCGCTCGATCACTTGTCCGCGCATCTTTGTCACCGGAATCGCCTTGCCGAGCAGCGACATCGCCGCTGTCGCGCCGAGTGCCACGGCGAGGTTCGGCTTGATCAGCTCGAATTCTTGGTCGATCCACCAGCGGCAGGCCTGAATCTCACCGGAATTCGGTTTGGAGTGGATGCGGCGCTTGCCGCGCGGCTCGAACTTGAAGTGCTTGACCGCGTTGGTGACATAGACCTTTTGCCGGTCGACACCGGCATCGTCCAGGATCGCATCGAACACCTTGCCGGCCGGACCCACGAAAGGTTTGCCGGCGAGGTCCTCCTGATCCCCCGGCTGTTCGCCGACGAAGATCACCTTGGCATTGTCAGGGCCTTCACCGAAGACGGTCTGCGTCGCGTCGCGCCACAGCGGGCAGCGGCGGCAGCCTTTCGCTGCCTCGCGCAATTCCGGAATCGTGCTTGCATCATCTTCCGGTGCTTCGACGGGCTGCTTCGGCCAATGCCGTGCCTGCACCTTTGCGTGGTGCGGCGCGGGTGTTGTCGGCATCTTCGCAATCATGTCCTTGGCGGCCTTGTCCGCTCCTGCGATCATGTCTGGAATGAGCGAGGCCTCGGGAAGGTTCCGCCAATATTTCTTCGGCATCTCCTTCTGCATGGCTTTCACCTTCAATCGCGCCGGGTTGAAGATGTTCTCGAAATAGGTGCGCCAGAGCGCCTCGGTATCGTCCTGATCAGGCGCATCGCCCTTGGCCGCGCCCGGCCCGATCGCCAGCCTTTCGCCATCCCAGTCGGCAGAGGCATAAGGGGTCAGGATCGTCCAGCGCATGCCGGTGAAACGTCTGACGAAGAAATCGGCGTTGCGCTCGACGATGAAATGATCCGGCTCGAACCAGGCGACATAGCGCTCATCGGCACCGTCGCCGATTTTCCGGAAACGTACGAAGGCGTGCATCTTGTGGCTGTCGCGCCGCACCGCCTTCTCCATGGCCTCGAGCCGCCTGGTGTCGGAATCCGACGCGATTTCCAGCAGTTTAGCCTCGTCGCGCAATCGCCACAGCATTCGGTAGAGAAAGGCAAACCGGCCGGGATCGGAATGGCAGAACGCCGTTTCGGCATGCCCGAGGAAGTCGCGCGGCACGACGAGTTGCGCGCCCGCAGGCACTTCAGGCAATTGTGCCTGATCAGAGCCTGGCGCGACATGCCAGTCGACGTCCTCGGGCCTGACCTCATTCAAGGCCAGCCGCCGTGCCGCGTCACGCCAGCCCGCAAAATCCGTCTCGCTGTCGAGCCGAACTCTGTATCTGGCGAGATCGAGTTCCGCCGGCCGCATGATCAGAACAACGACAACTGTTCGCAGGAGGAGGCAATCTTTTCGCGCAGGCCGGCCTTGTCGGTCAGCGCGCCAGGTGACCAGCCTTCGGCGATGATGAACGGCCTGAGCTTGGCGATCGACTGGCAGATCCGTCCGACGTCCTCGAGCCGCATGCGCCGGTGCCGACGCGTCTCCAAAATCTTCGCCACCACCTTGGTGCCGAGGCCCGGCACCCGCAGCAGCGCTTCGCGGTCGGCGCGATTGATGTCGACGGGAAACTGCCCCCGGTTGCGCAGTGCCCAGCCCAGCTTCGGGTCGATGGCGAGATCGAGCATGCCGTCGCTGCTGCCGGCGAGGATTTCCGGTTGCGAAAAGCCGTAAAACCGCATCAGCCAGTCGGCCTGATAAAGCCGGTGCTCACGCATCAGAGGCGGCTTCTGCAGGGGCAGCGACGACGACGAATCCGGAATCGGACTGAAGGCCGAGTAATAGACCCGCCGCAGATGGTAGCTGCCATAGAGCCGGGCGCTCGTGTGCAATATGCCGTCGTCGGATGTCTTGTCGGCGCCGATGATCATCTGCGTCGACTGGCCGCCCGGCGCAAAGCGTTCGCGCTTTTTGGTCTTCAAAGTCGGCTCGGCCTTCTCCTCCATCTTCTGGCGCAGCCTGGCCATGGAAAGCCGGATTGTCTCCGGCTTCTTCTCGGGCGCCAGCCGCTTCACACCCTCGTCGGTTGGCAGTTCGACATTGATCGACAGCCGGTCGGCATAGAGACCGGCCTGCTCGACCAGTTCGGCCGAGCTTTCCGGGATGGTCTTCAAATGGATGTAACCGGAGAATTTCTCCTCCAGGCGTAGCCGGCGCGCCACCTCGACCATCTCCCCCATGGTCTCGTCCGGCGAGCGAACGACACCCGAGGACAGGAACAGGCCTTCTATGTAGTTGCGCCGGTAGAAATCCATGGTCAGCTTCACCACCTCGTCGATGCCAAAGCGGGCTCGCCGCACGTTGGAAGACGAACGGTTGATGCAGTAGCTGCAATCATAGATGCAGAAATTGGTCAGCAGGATTTTCAGCAGCGAAATGCAGCGGCCGTCCGGCGCGTAGGAATGGCAGATGCCCATGCCCTCGGTGGAGCCGATGCCGCCTGATTCCAGCGAGTCCTTTTTCGCCGCACCCGATGAGGCGCAGGACGCATCGTATTTGGCGGCATCGGAGAGGACAGCCAGTTTTTCACGGACGGTGAGTGCGCTCATCCGTTCATGATATGTTCTTATCCGCCCTTATGCCACCTCATTTGATGGAAACGGCGAAAAAGTGATCGCCCGCCCGGCCCTCAGACTTCGTGCAGATAGAGGTGGTAATCCAGTTCGCTGACCGTGCGTGCCACGCGCAGGTATTCGGACTGTTTGATCGCCACGAAGGTCCGGTGCAGGTCCTCGCCGAGCGCGTTCTTCAGGAAGCTGGACGCCCGGGCCGATTCGATCGCGGCGCGCCAGTCGACAGGCATGGTTGTGCGCGTGACCGCTGCCTCATAGCCGTTGCCGGTCGTTTCGGGCCCCGGATCGAGCCCTTCATCCATGCCCTTGATGATGCCGGCGAGCACGGTTGCGGCGATCAGATAGGGGTTGGCGTCGACGCCCGACGGCCGGTGCTCGATGCGCCGGTTCTTGGCGTCGCCGGCCGGCACACGCAGCGCCACCGATCGGTTGTTGACGCCCCATGTCGGCGCCACCGGCGCATAGGATTGCGAGACGAAGCGCCGCCAGGAATTGGCGTGCGGCGCAAACACCAGCATCGATTCCGCCATGGTCTGGATG
>NZ_RZRP01000609.1:0-3907 GCF_003997795.1 Mesorhizobium sp. M7A.F.Ca.US.005.03.2.1
ACCAGCGGGTCACCGAACTGCGAGCCAGGACTGTGACGCCCGCCAACATGCGCAATGCCATTATTCCGCTGCCGACGGCGAAGCCGGATCTCGGCACGGTTGCGGCCGTCCCTGGAATCGATGCCGAAGCGCCAGGTGCCGCCCAGCACCTTTCGATCGAGGCCGGCAAGCGGTCGGTGCGCGTGGTCGGCCCGGCGTTTTTCCCGGCCGAATGATCGCCGGCTTCCCCAATTGGCGATCACCGGCTGCGGCGTGCCTGCTGCGATGCGGTTGCCTGATCCGGCTGGAACAGAGAGGCGCTCACGGCGTTGTGATCGACATCAGCCGGGAGAAACGCCGTGGCTACGTTCCGGGAAATGCGGGTGCTGGAGATCGTCGAAGATGACTCGCTGACCACCGAACAGAAAATCGCCGAACTGCGCGAGATCGAATCCGAGGCGCGTGGGCTGCAGCGGGCTGCCTCGGAGGGTCCGATGGACGACGATGACGGCTGGCAGGAAGATCTGCGTCAGGTTCGTCTTGCACTCGACAAGCTCGGTGCGAAGGAGCCGAAAAAGGGCGCTGCTTCACTGTGAGGCCAGGTCACCGAAGCTATCCGCGGATCGCGTCTTGATCGCATCCCATCCGAAAACCGGGTCCCGCTTTTAGGGACCCGCTCCGATCTAATCGCAGACCATGCGAGCTCTCTTGCCAGGCTCGCTGACGTTCCTGCAGGTCAGCGGTTTCGCTGGCGCCGATAGGGAAGCGGACGCAGGCAACCTCGTCTGGTGCCGTCTCGGTGCGGCATGGCTGACCTTGCGCTCGGAAAAACGCCGGTCCGGCTGCGGCGCCACAGGAAAAGCGCCGTTCTCGACCTCGGATTGCCCATAGTCGACATTCGGTGGCGGCCGATCCCAGAATCGCCGGACATCAAGCGGTCTCGGGATGACGACCGTGCCGTCATAACTGCGCGAGCAACCGCCGCCGAAAAGCAGCGCCAGCCCCATGAAAAAAGGCACAATCCGTCCAAGCATCAGCAATACCCCTGCCGTTGCTTATATAGCGGGTTCGACCCCGCCGACAACCGGGCGGAATGAAGCAGACCGCGCCGCGCAATCCTGTCCAACCGACCGTTAAGGTTAGCGGATCCTTAATGCTTCTCGGGCAGATTCCGCCGACGAACCGCGGAGGAGGGTTCGGCCTTGGTTTTCGGGGTGGGGACGGCATGGCGGAAGCGGACGAAACAATCGGCGCGCGCGGCAAGCGCGGGCCTCGCAGATCCACGGTGCATGGCGACGATGCCTCATCGTCCGCCTCTTGCATGGATTCGAACGATGCGCTTCGCCGACTCGTCGAAGCCGGTTCGGACTGGGTCTGGGAAACGGACGCCGAACTGCGCTTCTCCTGGCTTTCGCAAAATTACCAGGCCGCCACCGGCATCGATCCGGCAAACGTGCTTGGCCGGTTCCGCTTCGACTTCCTCAACCAGGTCCTGAACGGCGATCGCAGTGGCGCGGCGCATCTGGAGGATCTGCAGGCGCACCGGCCTTTTCGCGACTTCGTCTACGAGCTCAAGGCTGGCAGCGCCGACTGTCGCTGGGTTTTGACGTCAGGCTTTCCAAAGTTCGACGACGAAGGAAGATTTGCCGGCTATCGCGGCATCGGCCGCAACGTCACGGCTCTGGCCGGCGCCTTCAAAAATCTGGGGCGGGAACCATCGGGTGACGGCGAGCCCGACCAGCATCTGGCCGACCTCGAGCGGACGATGGACGCCATGCATATGGGCGTCGTGCTTCTCGATGCCAGGCTCGACACGCTGATCGTCAACAAGGCCTATCGCGACCTCTCGAGGATTCCGGACGGCGCTGTTGCCGTCGGCGCTCCGTTCAGCCTGTTGATGGAGCTCAACCGCCGCAGCGGCATCTATGGCGACATCGACGAACAGCAATGGCAGCGCTACCTCGCTACTCGCCTCGACGAGATTCGCGCCGGATCCGTCGCGCCGCGCGAATTTGTCCATGCCAACGGCAGGACGATGATGTTTTCGGTGACGGCGTTGTCCGGGGGCAAGCGGCTGCTGACCTACTATGAGGTCACCGAGATCAAGCAGCGCGATGCGGAGATCAAAAGCGCCAATGCCAGGAATGCCGAGACCTTCGCCAGTCTCCGCACAATGGTCGACCAGATGCCGATCGGTGTCCTCGTGCTCGACGCCGATATGCGCGCCGAGATCATCAACCGTGCTTTCTATGATTTCTGGCAGATCGACGCGCGGCGCGCCGAGATCGGCTGCAGCTTTCGCGATCTGATGGACGCCAGCCGCGACATCGATCCGTTTGGCTCCGACGACGCGTCATGGCAGCGGCATATCGCCGAGCGCGAGGCGGAAATCAGGGCCGGTATCGCCGGATCGCGGCAGTTCCCACGCAATGACGGCCGCACGCTGATATCGTCGATGGCGCCGCTGGCCGGCGGGAAGCGGCTGATCTCCTATGTCGACGTCACCGACATGAAGGACCGGGAGGCCGAACTTGCCGACGCGCTGGAGAAAGCGCGGCTGGCGGAAGCGGTGATCAACGCCGTCAAGGATCCGATCTTCGTCAAGGACGACCATCTGCGTTTCGTCTTCGTCAACGAGGCGTTCGCCGCTCTGTTTGGCCAGACGCCGCAAGCCATGCTCGGCAAGCCCGGCGGCGATTTCCTCCCAACGAACGCTGTCGCGCTTTTCGAGCAGAGCGAACGTGACGTCCTTGCCACCGGGCGGCCGTACGAAGTGGAAGAGAATTTCGAGGTCGACGGCGCCAGCCGCTCGCGCATCGTCCGGAAGAGCCGCGTCGGCATGGCCAGCGGCCGCAACTACGTTGCCGGCTTCCTGTTCGACATTTCCGACATGAAGCGCCGCGAGACGGAGGCGCAGGACGCACGCAAGCATCTCGCCAGCGTGCTGGAATCCTTGCCGGCCGCCGTGATCATCTACGATCGCGACGACAGGTTCGTTTTCGCCAACCGCAAGATCCAGGATACGCTGCCGGCCTTGAAGCCGGCGTGGCAGCCCGGCTGTACATTCCGCGAAGCACTCGTGCTGGGTCATGCGAACGGCTATTTCCGCAGCAGCGGCGATCCGCAAATCGACCAGCTCTACGACAGCGATCATGACCGCTGGCTGGACGCGATCCTCGCCCGCTACCGCTTGCCCAGTTCCTCCTACGAGCGTCACAATCCCGATGGCCGCTGGTATCAGGTCTACGACATGCGGACCGACGACGGCACCTTCATCGGCGTTCGCGTCGACATCTCCGAGATCAAGAGCCGCGAGGCGGCATTGCGCGATTCCATGCGCCAGATCGACCTGTTCCGGCATGTGATGGACGAGTTGCCGGTGGCCGCCTTCATCAAGGCGCAGGACCTGAGCATCGAATTCGTCAACAAGGCTTGGTGCGCGATCACCGGCTTGGCAAAGGAGGATGTCATCGGCCGCACCGACCGGCAGTTGTTCGGCGCGCAGGACGCGGATGGCTACAGCCATGACGACACGCAAGTCGCCGTGACGGGCGTCGTCAAGGAGGTCGAGGAACCCGTCACCCATCGCGACGGCACGGTTCGGCAGTTGATGACCCGCAAGAGCCGCCTGGTGGCGCTGGACGGGTCGGTGCATCTGGTCGGTTCGAGCACCGACATCACCGACGTCAAGGCACGCGAGCGTGCGCTGGAAGAAAGCATGCGCGAGAACGAGGTGTTCCGCAGCCTGATCGACAATGTACCGGTATCGATCTACGCCAAGCGCTCCGATCTCCGGCAGTTCTATGTCAACAAGGGTTGGTGCGATCTGACGGGCTTCAGCAAGGAAGAGGCCATCGGCAAGACCGACATCGAGATTTTCGGGCCGGATGGCGAGGCCTTTGTCAATGGCGACCTCGCCGTGCTGCGC
>NZ_RZRP01000060.1:0-14141 GCF_003997795.1 Mesorhizobium sp. M7A.F.Ca.US.005.03.2.1
CCCCGACAGCGGCCCTCATCTCGTCTATGTGCCCGAGCGCCCATTCTCAGCCGCTGGCTTCATCGACGACGTGCGTGCCACGCTCGATCGCCACAAGCGCTGCATCGTCGCCGTTTCGGAAGGCGTCAGCACCGCCGACGGCAAGGCATTGGTCGAAAGCCTGGTGCCGCCGGACAAGCTTGAGCGCGACGCGCATGGCAACGTCAAGCTGTCGGGCAGCGACCTGCCGGCCGCACTCGAGCGCGCGTTGGCGGAAGGCCTGCCGGGCAAGCGTGCCCGCGTCGATGCGCTCGGCTACATGCCGCGCGGCTATATCGGCGCCATCAGCGCGGTCGACGCGCAGGAGGCTTTCGATGCCGGCGCTTTCGCCGTCACCGTCGCCGAACAGGGCGGCGGCTCGGTGGCGCTGCAATATGACGGCACCAGAACGGTGCTGAAGAAAGTGCCGCTCAAGAACGTCGCCGGCAAGACCCGCCACATGCCGGACGATTTCATGAAGCCCGACGTCAATCAGCTGTCGGATGCCGGCATGGCCTATCTCAAGCGGCTGGTGCCGGAAAAGTACAAGGTCGGGAAGCCCTTCGTCTGATGCCGGGCTCACACCTGATGCCCGGCTCACTTCGTATGCCGGACTCACACTTGATGCCGAGCTGGTTCAGCAGGAGCGTGGTCGACGGCAAGACGACGATGCTGACCGAGCCCTTCGTGCATGCCTATGTTCGGGCCAATATCTGGCATCTGCGCGGTCGCGATGCCGACCTGCTCGTCGACACCGGTATGGGCATCTGTCCGCTGGCGCCGCAGATCGAGACGCCGCAGGGCAAGCCGTTGCTGGTCGTTGCCACCCACATCCATCTCGACCACGTCGGCTCGCTGCATGAATTCCCGTTGCGGGCCGGGCCAAGAATGAGCGCGGCTCGGTTCGAGACCATGGATGAGGCCGCGACTTACGCCTACATGTTCCACGACCTCGAGGGTGCCGTCTCGAAACTGCCGGCGCCCGGATGGAAGTCGGCCGACTACAGGATCCCGCCCGCGCCGTTGACGCGAACCCTGGACGAGGGCGATGTCGTCGATCTTGGCGACCGGCAATTTCGCGTGCTGCATTTGCCGGGCCATTCACCGGATTCGATCGCGCTGTTCGACGAGGCCGACGGACTGTTCTTCAGCGGCGATGCCATCTACGACGCCATGCTAATAGACGACCTGCCGGATTCCGACCGGGCCGCCTATATCAGTACGATGCGGCGCCTGCTCGACCTGTCGATCCGTATCGGTCATGGAGGACACGGACCGAGCTTCGACGGCAAGCGCATGCGCGAGATTGCTACGGCCTATCTCGGACGAACCGCCGGTGGCTAAGGCTCCAGCGAGGCAGCAAGGCGCGACCCGACGACTTTGTGACCCTGCCGCCGTGCGGATATTAAATCTTCGTAAGGTCGCCCGAAAACCCTAAATCGGGCCAATCCGCGCCCTAGATGTAAGGCCGTCGATCCGGTTGGCTGCCATGTAGGCGAGACGGGCAATTGCAACCTCGACACGCCGATGACCGATTTCCCGCATGGGAGGCCACGGCGCTGGATCAACTCTCGCCCGGACAAACGACCATGTCAGATATCCTTCGTAGGCATCGCGTCGCGGCCTTGCTGGGCGCTGCGCTGATCATATCCCCCTTCGTCATGTCTTTCGCCCAAAGCGCGGGCAACACCGTTCCGACCACCCAGACACCTGTTGCCGGCATCACTGCGCCCAATGGCTCGTTCGCACCCATCGTTGCCGCCGACAAGCCGGCGGTGGTGACGGTCACCACCGTCATGAAGGCACAGCCTGAAACGATGAGCGATGCCTCTCCTTTCGACGGCGGCTCGCCTTTCGACGACTATTTCCGCCAGTTCTTCGGTGACCAGGGCATGCCGACGCCCAAGACGCCGCCGCAACAGCAACCGCAGCGCGCCGAGGCGCTGGGTTCCGGCTTCATCGTCGCCTCCGACGGCACCATCGTCACCAACAATCACGTCATCGATGGGGCCTCTTCGATCAAGGTGACGCTCGACGACGGCACCGAACTTCCGGCCAAGCTTGTCGGGCGCGATGCCAAGAACGATCTCGCCGTGCTGAAGATCAAGTCGGACAAACCCCTGCCGACCGTCAAATGGGGCGATTCCGACAAGCTTATGCCAGGCGACCAGGTGCTGGCCTTCGGCAACCCGTTCGGCATCGGCACCACCGTCACGGCAGGCATCGTCGCGGCGCGCGGCCGTGACCTGCATAGCGGCCCGTTCGACGATTTCATCCAGATCGACGCGCCGATCAACCACGGCAATTCCGGCGGTCCGCTGGTGGATGTCGCCGGCAATGTCGTCGGCATCAACACGGCGATCTATTCGCCCAATGGCGGCAGCGTCGGCGTCGGCTTTGCCATTCCGTCGGACCAGGCCCAGAAGGTGGTGGCCAAGCTGATGAAGGGCGGCTCCATCCAGTACGGCTATCTCGGCGTTCAGATCCAGGAGGTGACACCGGATGTCGCGAGCGCCATCGGGCTCGACCATCCCGGCGGCGCGCTGGTTTCAGAGGTCAATGACGGCTCGCCGGCGGCCAAGGCCGGCATCGAGACGGGCGACGTCATCACCAGCTTTGCCGGGCAGGACGTAAAGGACCCCAAGGACCTGTCGCGGGCGGTCGCCGATGTCGCGCCGGGCGCCACGGAAACGGTCGATGTCTGGCGCAAAGGCAAGCCGATGCGGATTTCCGTCGATGTCGGCCAGAACAGCGCCGATGCGAAGACCGCGTCGCTGGATGACGGGTCCGACACGCCCAGTGCCGGGCGCGCTCCGGCGATAGGGCTCGGCTTGATGGATATAACGCCCGACATTCGCCAGCAGATGAACCTAGCCGGCAAGCAGCACGGCGCGGTGGTTGCCAGCGTCAATCCCGACAAAGCCGCCGCCGCTTCCGGAATACAGGCCGGCGACATCATCGTTGCCGTCAATCAGGTGCCGGTTAAGAACGCCAGGCAGGTAACCCAGGCAATCGCGCAAGCCGGCAAGTCTGGCCGCAAGTCGGTGCTGTTGCTGGTCGAGCGTGGCGACGCTCAGATCTACATCGCGGTGCCTTTTGCCAATGGCTGAGTAATGGCCTTGACGTGAACGGGACCGGCAGGGTTCGTCGGCGACGATCCCCTCCGGCCTCCGCCCGTCAAGATTTTGGTTGCCCGCCACGACATCTTCGAGAACATTGCATCAGGCTGATGTCGGCCCGATGCAGGAGATTGCCGCGATGGTCACCCGAGGTTTCTCTTCAGGACGGCGCCCGCCAACCGATGACGATGCCCGCATCCCGCCCGGCCAATATCTTGAACAGGGTTTTCCGGTGCTGTCGGCCGGTCCGACGCCGCGCGTGCGCACCGAGGATTGGTTTTTCACGCTGAAACATGGGCCACGGCCGATCAAGAAATGGAATTGGGCCGAGTTCAACGCGCTGCCGTTGACCAAGATGACGCGCGATATCCATTGCGTGACCGCATGGACCAAGTTCGACACGCCGTGGCAGGGCGTGCTGGTCGACGATATCCTTGCCGACGCGGGTGTGGAGCCGCCGACCGGCTTCACGCTGGCGCACGCGTTCGACGGTTACACCACCAATGTGCTGGTCAAGGATCTCACCGCCGGCAAGGCCATGGTCGCGCTGCTCTACGAAGGCAAGCCGATCACGCCGGATCATGGCGGCCCGGCAAGGCTGCTGGTGCCGCATCTCTATTTCTGGAAGTCGGCCAAATGGCTGAACAGCCTGCAATTCACCACGCGCGACGAGCCCGGTTTCTGGGAATTGCGCGGCTACCATATCTATGGCGACCCATGGCGCGAGCAACGCTACACGGACGATCCGTGAGCGATACGGCGGCAGTGCAGTCGCCCTGGCAAACAGCCGGCATCGTCCGCATCGAAAAGCGCACGCCGCGTGTCACCAGCTTCTTTTTTCAGCCGTCTCGGCCCTTCGCCTATCGCGCCGGGCAGCATGTCGACGTCAGGCTGACGGCGCCGGACGGCTATCAGGCGCGCCGCTCCTATTCCATCGCCTCCGCGCCCGAAACGAATGGCGCAATCGAACTGGCGATCGAACAACTCGACGATGGCGAGGTTTCGCCCTTCTTCCACGAAGTCGCGGCAATTGGCGACGAAATCGAACTGCGCGGGCCGCTTGGCGGGCATTTCGTCTGGCCGAAGGATGAGAGTGGGCCGCTTGTGATGGTCGGCGGCGGTTCGGGCGTCGTGCCCTTGATGTCGATGATCCGCCACCGCGCCGCACGGAATTCAGCGGTGCCCGTCGTCCTGGTCTTTTCGGTCCGGGTCTGGGACGAAGTGATCTTTCGTGACGAGCTGATCGCCCTCGACGAGCGTCAGGACGGCTTCGAGCTGGTGCTGACACTGACCCGCGAAGCCGCACGCCGCCCGGCCGACTATGCGCGGCGGGTGGACGTCGCGATGATGGCGCAAGCCATGGCGCGGCTGCCCGAGCCGCCTGGCATCGCCTTCGTCTGCGGCTCCAATGCCTTCGTTTCCGCGGCAGCCCAGGCGCTGATCGATGCCGGCGTTGCAGCCGAAATCATCCGCACCGAACGCTACGGAGTTTGAGCGGACGCCGCCTTGCGAGAAAGGTTCGTCGGATTCGCCTTCAGCCGATCGGCAAGAAACCCGCCGACAGCAACTGGAAAGGCAAGGCGCCATAGGCGGCCACCGTGGCCGCGTCGTTCCACTCGCGAAACTGTCGCGATGGTCGCGCCTCGAGCGTCAAGGCAACTCGCGCGCCGTCGAGCGTCACCTTGCCGCGAAAATGCAGCACGCGTTCCCTGCCGGATCGGCTGATAGCCACGGCACGCAGGCGAGCGATATGCTCGCCACCGTCATTGATCTCCATTTCGATGCGGCGCCGGACCGGCGGAACGCCGATCCTGACGGTGATGTCGAGCATCATGTCGCCGGTCGTTTGCGGACAGGCGATGGCCTGCGAAAACACCAGAGGCGCCGATGCGGCTTGCGGCTTGCCCGCGGCCGGTCTCCCGCGCCAGGGTTTGGCGGGCGGCTCCTGCTGCAACCGGCCCTTCTTCCGCTTCAGGCGCAACTGCTTGGCAAGGCCGCGCGACAGCCAGACCAGGCCGCCGAAATCCGTGCGCGGCTTGGCTTGCAGAACCGACGACCAACGCGACAGGCCAGCCCGGTCGGCCATCTCGAAGATTCTGGCCATTGTCCGTTCCGGCACCGGAATGCCGATCTCGAACGCCAGATAGGATAACGCCACCGCCGCTGGAACCGCCAGGCCGCGTCTTCCGACGATGTCGAGGAACATCCCCCAATCGACGTCTTCGGCATGGATGGCGACCGCGCAGTCGACAAGCCAGTCGCTGTGGGTGTGGGCGTCGAGGCCGCCATGGGCGATGGCCAGTGCCATGCGATCGGCCGGCGATGGCACGAAGACCGCGACGCCGCTGAATTGTGCCGGGACCGCCCGTTGCCAGATCGCCAGGTCGTCTTCCGCGCTCGTCTGCGACCCATCATAGCCGAGCTGGTGCAGGTCGATGTCGCCGAAACGGCCCTTGAAGAAGTTCATCGACCGCAGCGACGCCAACCGGGTTCGCAGATATTGCGCGCTGACGCCCGAGGCGATCTGCCAGTCGCGGTCGCGCAAGATGTCGAAGACGGCAGCCATGTCGCGCGGGCGCACCAGTATGTCGATGTCATGCGCCACCCGACCACGCTGCGCCGACGCGTTCAAGGCAATGCGGCTGGCGCCCTTGATCAGCATGATGTCGGCGCCGCCGTCGGCCATCGCCTTCAGCGCCGGCTCGGCCTCGCGCATCGCCATGCGCGACTTCGTCCACAGCATCTTCTGCAGGCCGACGAGGCGCGGGTGCGCGGTATGCCCGGCCAGTTTTCTGCCGAACCTGTCGGAGATGGCGGCGAGCAGACGATGTTCTCGAAACGAGACGAGGTCGATGTCGTTCTCGTCGAGCCAGCGCGCGGCGCAGGCAGCGGCTGCGTCCTCATCGGAGAGCAGCGCCGCCTTCAGCAACAGGTCCAACTGGCCAGTGGGCCACGACCAGCCATAGTCCGGGAAGCGGCGGCTGATGCGGCGAACAGGCCTGGCGTTCAACTGGAGCCCGCCTTGTTCTGGGCCCGCCGCTGCATGGCGAGCCTTGCGACCTGGATATAGCCCCGGTCGCGTGCCGGATCGCGGCCGTAGGAAAGGCTGCCCGGACGGATGCGGCGCAATGCAAGCACGTCGTCGAGCATGGCAAGTACAAAGCCTGCCTCACGAACCCGGGCGATCCAGTCGATCATCTCGCCGCGACCGCCTGGTGGGTCGATGATGGGACCGACGCTCTGCACCACCTCCTGGCGGATCATCATCGTCGTGCGCGACCAGCCGGCTCCACTGGCCGCATCGGGCAAATCGGGGCTGTCGCCGCGAAACGTCCGCCAATGCGTAAAGACGCCCGCTGTCCCGGGATGACGGCCGAGATAGGCCAGTTGCTGTTCGATCTTGTCCGGCAGCCACAAATCGTCGGCATCGAGCGTCGCGATGAGCGGCGTCGAGAGTGCCGCAATGCCACGGGTCGTTGCGCTGCCGGGTCCGGTATTGTCCTGTCGCAGCACCGTCACCGGCAGGTTCATCGCATCGATCACCGCGGCCGTATCGTCGGTCGAACCGTCATCGACCACGACGATGGCCTCCGCCTTTGCCGCCTGGGCCAGAACGGAGTTCAGGGCAGCGCCTATGGTGGCGGCCGCGTTGAAAGCCGGAATGACGACGCCGTAGCCTGCCATCAAAGGAACCGCCACTGCGCGAGATCCTTGAAGTCGAAAATCCCCTCCACCCGGCGCAAGCTGGGGTCGGCCCGGCGACGCTTCATCGACTTGTGAATGGCGCGCATGAACTCGCGAAAGGGCACATCGGCTTCCTTGGTCATGTTGCCGGGATGACGCCTGTAATAGAGAGCCACCGTATCGGGCATAACGTATTTTGCCTGGCTCTCAAAGATACGCAACAGATAGTCGGTGTCCTCGGCCTGTTTGAAATCCTCGTCGAAACCACCGGTGCGCTCGATGAGGTCTCGCGCGAAGATCCCGGCGGACAGGTGGATCCCCCGCACGGTGATGGAGTGGCTGTCGGCGGCCGGTTCCAGTGTCTCGCCATCTATCTTGTCGACCAGCGTCATGCGCGAATAGGTCAGCTCGAGGCCAGGATCCTCTTCGAAGCAGGCGAGATCCGCCTTGAAGCGGCCTATCGGGGAGATGTCGTCCGAATCGAGAAACGACACCAGACGCGTCTGCGGCAGCAACTGCTTCAGCCCGGCATTGCGCGCCTTGGTGACCCCGCCATTGATCTGCTGGAAAAGACGAATGCATGGGGCCTCGTCGATTAACGACCGTACGACGGCTGCCGAGCCATCGGTCGACCCGTCGTCGATGACGATGATGTCGAGATCGATGTCTTCGCGCTGCCTGAGCAACGAGCGCAGCGCCAGGCCAACGAATTGTTCGCGATTGTAGACCGGCATGATGACGCTCAGCCTCATCGGCGTCTCCAGCAGCGTTGCGGGCTTGGCTGATCCGAGCCGATTGTGTCGAGCATCATGGCATCCGCCAATCGGCGGGACTCTTCAATTCGAAGATGCCCTGGACCTCTCGCCGTGACGGATCGGCCTTGCGCCGCCGCATCGACTTGTGGATTGCACGCAAGTGGTTGCGGACCCTGCCGCTATGTTCCTTGGTGACATTTCCGGCGTGGCGTCGGTAGTAGATCGCGACGGTGTTCGGCAATTCGTAGCGCGGACCGGTTTCGAAGACTCGCAACAGATAATCCGTGTCCTCGGACTGCTCAAAGTCCTCGTCGAAATGGCCGATGCGATCGACAAGCGTTCGACTGAAGAGAGCGGTGCTCAGCGAAATTCCGCGAAGCGTCATGGTACAGCAGTCCGCCTCCGGCTCGAGCTTCTCGTCGTCGATCCGGTCGACCAGCGTCATCAGCGAATAGGTTAGCTCAAGCCCGGAGGTAGCCTCGAAGCGGGCGAGATCGGCCTTGAACCGTCCGGCCAGCGAGATGTCGTCAGAATCCAGGAATGACACGAACTCCGCATCCGGCGGCAGTTGCCGCAGCCCGGCGTTGCGCGCCCTGGCCACGCCCATGTTCGATTGCTGGAAGAGTCGGATGCAGGGGTTTTCGCGCATCATCGAGCGTACGGCCTCAGCAGAGCCGTCGGTCGAACCGTCGTCGATGACGATGATGTCGAGATCGGCGGCGTCCCGCTGCCGCACCAGCGAGCGCAATGCCGAAACGACATAGCGCTCACGGTTGTAGACGGGCATTATCACGCTCAGTTTCACGAAGCGCCCCGCACAAGAAAGTCCGCAATCGTGCCGGCTATCTCCTGTGGCTGCGTCCCCAGCGACAGACGATAGCACGGCAGCAGGCGGGTCAGGTCGCTGAAGAAGCGAAAGCCGCTCTCCCGCTCGCCCGGCATCTGCGCTATGCCGGACGGCGCCAAGGCAATCATGGCATCCCTGCGCGACACCGGCACGATCGAACTTGCCTCGCCTCCGCCGATATGTGGCACCACCAGCGCAACGATGTCCAGAGTTTCGGGCACCGGCCGTGGCGCAATGTCGTCAATGTGAAAAGCATGCTTGCCTTGCCAGTTGAGCGGACCGTGCGCCTTCAGCCGGTGCTTCAGCCCAAGTCGCGCGAATCCCTGGGGATCCTGCTTGAGTGTTGAAAACAACGGGCGGGCAGTCACGCCGTTGGAGAGGTCGACCAGCACATAATCGTCGCCGACGCTGTCCAGCCCGTGGAGGAGGCCGGCGGCGACGGTCCCGGATTTCCCGGCGCCGCCCGCGCCGGCCAGCAGTACGCCCCTGCCTTTGGTGCCGAGCGTCCCCGCATGGGCCAGCCGCATGCCACGTGCCGCATATTCCCAATGGAGGAAGGGGCGCAGCGGCGCTCCCGGCTCCCACGGTGGAAAGGCATCGGCCGAGGCCATCAATTGCACGCCAACGCGACGTTGCGGATCATAGAACTGCCAGAAATCCAGGTCATGGAAATGGTTGCCGCGCAATCCGGCTTCCGCCAGCCTGGTGGCGAAGCCATGCTGCGTGAAGGGTCCTTGGCCCCATCTGGCCGGTGCCGCGATGCCGTCAATGCCGGGATGTGCGACGAAGATGCGGCAGATGTCGGCAGGCGCTCGGTTGTCCGCAGCCGTGACAAAGCCATGAGCGAAGGCATCCGCCAACGCGCCGGCACTCACATGAGTGGTCAACTCCAGATGCGGCAAGCCCACCTTGCAGGTCAGTGGATAATGCGCGGCGCTGCTCTGCGCTTGCGCCAGGACATGACGTGCGTAGTCAGTCAGGTTTTCGAGAGTGACGTTTGGCATGGTCTGCCTGTTCCGGAGCTGTCCGGCAACGAGAGCCTGGCGGGCGCCTCAGTTGGCCTGCTTCACTGCGGGCCAGCCGA
Source organism: Mesorhizobium sp. M7A.F.Ca.US.005.03.2.1 (assembly GCF_003997795.1). Taxonomy (NCBI): domain Bacteria; kingdom Pseudomonadati; phylum Pseudomonadota; class Alphaproteobacteria; order Hyphomicrobiales; family Phyllobacteriaceae; genus Mesorhizobium; species Mesorhizobium sp. M7A.F.Ca.US.005.03.2.1. The sequence goes on from NZ_RZRP01000060.1 coordinate 9,508, forward strand.
GGGGCTCCTCGACCTCGTGGATGGGATCGACGACAATGAGGTCGGCAAGGTCGTCATGGATGTCGACCTTGAGGGGCTCGCCGGCAGCGGCGAGCTGAGCCAGCAATTCGCTGGGAACCGGTCTTGCCACGCCATCGGTTGCGGCCGCCAGCAAACCGAATTCGAGCAATTGTGAAACAAAGCCGTCAATCGCGGCGGCATCGAGGGCGCCAATCCCGGTCGCGGCGCCGACCAGTTCGGAGGCAGGCACGCCGGACGACAGTGCATCCCAAAGCCTGCTGCCTGAATCAGAGAAGCCGAAATATTTACCGGTGGTCAGGTCGAGAACGACGGCTTCGCCATCGAAGGATTCAAAGACGATATCCTTGCTGGCAATGGCATATACGCCGGATTGTCGCATGTTTGCTCCCCGCCGAAGCAGGCCGCGGAGATGATCTTCGGCCCCTACGGTCAACCCCACCGTTGCAGGCGTCTAACCATTTGCAGGGTTTTTGGCAAGATGGCGTAGGCCCGGCCGAGCGCAGCTGCAGGCCGCGCGGGCATGGACAGTCTCTGACCGTGCCTGCCGGTCACGCCTCGATTTCAAGCGCCGAAAGCGGCTTCGAGCAACAGGCGAGGATAAAGCCGTCCTCGATTTCGTGATCGAGGATGCCGCCATTGTGGCTCATCTCGACGTCGCCCGCGACCTTCCTCACCTTGCAGGTGCCGCACAGGCCGAACTCGCAGGCGGCGGGAATCCGCACCCCCGAGGCGCGTGCCGTCTGCAGCACCGTCTGGCCGGCGACGCATTCGGCATCGACATCGGAATGCGAGAACCGGATCGGTGTCACGGCCTCCACGGTGGCAGCGGCGCCGTCTTCCGCCGGCGGCGAGAACGGCGCCGGGATCTCCTCCACGGCAGGCGCGGCAAAGCTTTCCTGATGGTATTTCGTCATGTCGAAGCCGGCTGCGTCCAGCATGCCACGCACGGCGCGCATGAAAGGATCGGGGCCGCAGCAGAAAATCTCGCGCTCGCGGAAATCGGGCGCCAGCAATGGCAGCCGGATCGCGTCGATGCGGCCCATATGGCCGAACCAGCCCTCGCGGCTCGACCGCTCCTCGATCATGAAGCCGAGCGACAGCCCAGGCATGCGGCTGCCGAGCAGTTCGAGCTCCTTGCGGAAAATGATCTCTTCCGGGCGGCGCGCGCAGTTGACGAAGCCGACATCGGTCCATGGCGCGCAGTCGTTCAGCCAGCGCAGCATCGACATCATCGGCGTCACGCCGGAACCGGCCGAAATGAACAGATATTTGGCGGCCGGGTGGCTATGCAGCGAGAAGTCGCCGGTCGGCCCATAGGCCTTGACGTGCGAACCGGGCGTCAGATGGTCGAACATCCAGCGCGTACCGGTGCTGCCCGCCTGCGCCTTGACCGTCACCGCGATCGAGAACGGCCGCGACGGCGAGGACGACAGCGTGTAGGTGCGCATCAGCGGCCCGTCCGATGTCGGCAGTTCCAGAGTCACGAACTGCCCCGGTTTGTAGCGGAACCAGGTCTGGTTGTCGGAGCGGAAGGTGAAGGTCTTCACGTCAGGCGCTTCGTCGCTGACGCCGATCACTTCCAGCACCTGCAGCCTGTCGTTCCAGGGCGTCATCTGGTCGAGATGGCGATAGAGGCCAAGGTCCGTCATCGCATTCATCCTCTTATCCCCTGGGCTAGGCGACGCTGCGCAGGGCCGGCCGGCCGCCTTCGGCAAGGCGCGGCCCGATGAACGACGCGTACCACTCGACGAACTGGATCACGCCGCCCTCATGCAGCTCCGAATAGGGGCCTGGTTCATAGGCAGGCGACAGGATGCCGAAGGCGTTTTCCTCGACGATGCGGCGGTCCTGGTCGTTGGTCTCGGTCCAGACATGGGTGAGCTCAGCGAGGTCGTAGTCGACGCCTTCGACCGCATCCTTGTGGACGAGCCATTTCGTTGTCACCGCGGTTTCCGTGGCACTGATCGGCAGCACGCGGAAGGTAACGGCGTGGTCGCCGAGGATATGGTTCCAGGTCGTCGGATAGTGATAGAGCAGCAAGGAGCCGATGCGGTCGGTTGAAACGCTGTCGGACAGGTTCTTCTGGACCGCCCGTTTTCCCGTCATGGTGTAGCTGACGGCATCGCGCAGCAAGGGCGCGCGGGTGGCGCGGTACTGCCCTGCCGGATCGATGCGGAATTTGCTCGGCAAGCCTGATGCCTCGCATCTGGCCCAGTGTGCGACCATTTCAGGGTCGCTGTCGGCGCCATGGACGCCGGTTATGGTTGGAGCCTCGGGGAAGGTCTTGCACAACTCGGGATGATTGGCGGCGCAGTGGTAGCACTCGCGGTTGTTTTCCCAGACCAGCTTCCAGTTGCCCTTCTCGACGATCGTGCTCTCGAAGGCGATCTTTGCTTCACGCAGCCGGTGCGGCAAAAGATAGGGTTCGATCATCGCCCGCATCGGCGCGAAATCTGCCGGTTCCTTGGCCAGGCAGATGAAGATGTAGCCGCCGACGCTCTCGCAGGCGACCGGCTTCAGGCCGAAATCACTCTTGTCGAAACCGTCGGCCATCTGGCGGGCAAACAGCAGGCGGCCGTCCAGCTCGTAGGTCCACTGATGATACGGGCAGACGAGCTTTGCCGCGGTACCCTTCTCCGTGTTGCACACGCGGCTGCCGCGATGGCGGCAGGAATTGTGGAAGGCGTTGATCTTGCCGTGCTGGTCGCGGACAAGGACGACCGGATAATCGCCGACCTGCACGGTGATGTAGCTGCCCGGCTTCGGCAGTTCGCAATCATGGCCGATGAACAGCCAGTCGCGATACCAGATCAGCTCCATGTCGAGCTTGAAGTAGTCCGGATCGGTGTAGAAGGGCTGCTCCAGCGAAAAGCCTTGCCGGCGCCCCTTCAGGAGCCTCAGCATGTCGTTGCGGATATCCATGTCCTGTCCTCGTTTCTAAGGACTGAACTGGTGGTGATGGAGGAAGGATTGAAACACAGGCCGGCTGTGTGCCGGACATGCGCTATCCACCTCTTGACCGCCCACCGCGATCAGTCGAGTCTAAAAATCTCGGGCTGGTTTCCGGGCTCTGGAGTTGTCCTTGCGGACCATCGCGACACCTTCCCAGGCGGTTGCCCAGTGGTCTCCCGTTGCGACTTGAACTCCACCACCGTTGCGGGGGCAGCGCCGGATTCTGACCGGCTTCCCAATTCTCCGCCTCGTCGTCACGAAGCGGCACCTGAGATGGTATGATCTAACCACGATCGCGGGCGCGCCGTCGGCATGAAAACGACATCGTATCCATGCGGCGCGACACGGCATGCGAAACGCTACTGCAGCTCGTCGCGGGCCGAGATCCCACCTCCCGGGCGGCCATTTGCCGGCTGCGATCTTCCCGAATCCGACCCTTCGCGGGGGGTCAAAAAAGGTTAATGGTTTCGAAAAGTGACTATTAGCTCGCCCTAAAATCGAACCGAACGGTTCGTTTCTGTTGACGGTGCGTGCAGGACGGTGTGAACGCTGGGCCTCTGAAACAGTCAGTGATCCATCAGGTGGCTACACCTAACACACTGATATGAAGAAGAAAAATGCATCCTTAGATTCCATTGGCACAATTTCAAGGTGGGGATTCATGGTCCACACGGAACAACTTCGTGATTGGAAAAGACGACCTTGCCCTCCCACATCGGGGCTGTCCGAACGACGCGATTTCATTTCCAAGACACGCCGCTAGACGGACGGAAAAAAGACGATACTGGAGTACCAAAAATGAAAAAGATCATTCTCACTGCCGCAGCCCTTCTGGCCATTTCCGGCAGCGCCTTCGCTGGTAGCGACCACTACGGTTCGAACGCCGCGGCAGCCACTGCTGTCGACAGCTCGTACACCGCTTCGACCAAGAAGTCGGAACCGGCTGCTCAGGCGCCTGCCCAGGGTGCTGACCGCAACCTCTTCGGCAACAACTAACAGCCGATTCCCAGTTTTCCGGTCGACGGCGGGCTCGCCCGCCGCCCTGGCGAAATTCAGACATTCAGGAGTATTCAAGATGAACAAGATCCTCATTGCTGCCGCCGCCGTTCTGGCCATCACCGGCAGCGCTTTCGCGGGCAGCGACAACTACGGTTCGAACGGCCCGAACCAGCCTGCCGCCGCTGTGGACCAGTCGTACACGGCTTCCACCAAGACCTCGGAACCGGCTGCCCAGACGCCCGCTCAGGGCAGCGACCGTAACCTCTTCGGTCGCTAACAACCAATTTCGCAACCGACGGCAGCTGTGTCTGCCGTCCTGGCGAAATCCAGAATTCAGGAGACTAAAATGAACAAGATCCTTATTGCTGCCGCCGCCGTTCTGGCCATCACCGGCAATGCCTTCGCCGGCAGCGACAACTTTGGCTCCAATGGTGCCAATCAGCCTGCCGCCACGACTTCGGTCGACAGCACGCGCACCTCTTCGGTACGCAACACCGGTTCGCCGGTCTACAAGCTGCTGAACTCGTCGGGTGACACCACCCAGAAGTCTGCTCCGCAAGGTGCCGACCGCAACCTCTTCGGCAACAACTAACAACCGAAGTCGATCTCCAAGTCAAAGAGCGGCGGGCCCGGCCCCCCGCTCTTTTTTTTGCCTGACACGG
>NZ_RZRP01000610.1:0-3886 GCF_003997795.1 Mesorhizobium sp. M7A.F.Ca.US.005.03.2.1
AGATGACACGCTCCGAGGCCAAGGCGATGGCGGAGCGCCTCGGCGCCAAGGTCGCGGGCTCGGTTTCGGCGAAGACGGATCTGGTGGTCGCCGGGCCGGGTGCCGGCTCCAAGCTCAAGCTCGCCAGCGAACTCGGCATCGAGGTCATCGACGAAGATGCCTGGCTGGCGCGGATCGGCAAGGCCTGATGGACGGCGCATTCAAAGGGTTCGGCCCAAAAGCCATTCCGTTCCTCAAGGCGCTGGATTTCCACCAGAGCCGAGAGTGGTTTTTGGAGAACCGTGACTTGTTCGAACAGGAATTGCGCGATCCGCTCAGTGATCTCGTCGACACGCTGACCGAGCGCTTCGCAAAGGCGGGTCTCGGCCTGCGCGGCGACCGCAAGAAGTCGCTGTTCCGAATCAACCGCGACGTGCGCTTCGCCAAGGACAAGCGGCCTTACAACAGGCATTTGTCTGCCATCCTGTCGCCCGACGGCACCAAGATGGAGCAGGGCGTGTTCTACGTCCATGTCGGGCTTGAGCGCTGCTTCGCCGACATTGCCTGGTGGCAGCCGGAGCCGGCGCTGCTGCTGGCGATGCGCAAAGCCATCGCGACGAAGCCGGACAGGTTTCGCGCCCTGGTGGCGGCGTTGAAGAAGAACCGGCTTGAACTCGAGACCGAAGGCCGTATGAAGCGTACGCCACGCGGCTTCGAGGAAATCAGCGATCCCGACCTTGTCGCCGCCATCCGCAACCGGCATTTTGTCGTCCAGCATGTTATCGATCCCGCGGGAATCCATACGGCTGATCTGGTCGACGAGCTCGTCGATTTCACCTTGCGCGCCAAGCCGCTGCTCGACTGGGGCAGGGCGATCGAGGGCAAGATCCTGAAGGAATAAGCGTCTAACTCAGCCGATCCAGCGATCATTTCCGCTGATCGTTTGGCTCAAGCGAATTCGTGTGACACGGCAAGCCGCGCCACCTACATACCGCGCTTCCCTTGTTGTTGTGCATGTCGTTATCCCCCTTTTGGGCGACATGCATCAGGAGTGGTTGATGGCGACGGACGTAATTTCCGAGAGCGGCGACAGAAGCGATTTCTGGCAAGGCGTGCGGCTGTCGATGCCTGTGGTGGTGGCCTCGGCGCCGTTTGCGGTGCTGTTCGGCGCGCTCGCCGTGGACAATGGCTTCTCGGTCCTGGAAGCCTTTCTGATGAGTGCGCTGGTCTATGGCGGCGCCAGCCAGATGGTCGGCATCCAGCTGTTCGGCCAGCATGTGGCGCCGTGGCTGATCGTGCTGTCGATCTTCGCCGTCAATTTCCGCCACGTGCTCTATTCCGCCGGCATCGGCCGGCGCATCGCGCACTGGCCTGTCATCCAGCAGGTACTAGGCTATTTCATCCTCACCGATCCGCAATTCGCGGTGGCCGAGGCGAGGGCGCAATCCGGCCAGACGGTCGGCTTTGCCTGGTATCTGGGACTTGGCTTGCCTGTCTATCTGTTCTGGATCGTCGAAAGCGCGCTTGGTGCGCTGTTCGGCAAGCTGATCCCCGACACGCACGCGCTGGGCATCGATTTCCTGCTGCCGATCTATTTCCTCGGTCTCGTGCTGGGCTTCCGCAAGCGGCCTCTGTGGCTGCCGGTGGTCATTGCCAGCGCTGCCGCCTCCATCATCGCCTACAAGACCGTGGGCTCGCCCTGGCATGTCTCGATTGGCGCTGTTGCCGGTGTGCTGCTGGCGGTCATCCTGCCTCCCCACCATAGCGGCGTAAAGGCACGGCCATGAGCACGACCTTCTGGATCATTATCGCCGGCGCAATCGCGACCTATCTGACGCGCATCGGCGGGCACCTGGTGATATCGCGCTTCGATACCATCCATCCCCGCGTCGAGGCCGGCCTCAATGCCGTGCCGGCGGCGGTGCTGACGACGCTGGTAGCGCCCGAGCTGTTGAACGCCGGCCCGGCGGAATGGGCCGCACTGGTGGTCACCGCCGTGGTTTCGCTGCGCGGTGGGTTGATGGCGATGTTTTTGGCGGGCGCGGCGGTATTGATCGTGGCGCGGCAGTTCGTCGGGTAGGGCGTATCGATATTCAGGTGATGACGGCCTGCAAACGGCGGCTTCCTGCGCTTCCCCGTTCTACCGCGTCGCGGTAGAACTGAGCTCACGTACCCAAAAGTACGCTCCGCTCCGGTTCACGGAACCCATCGTTTTCGGCTCGTCCTGACCTGAATTCCGCCACGCCCTCGGCGCCTCAGAAAATCAGATCTTCGCGTCGTGCGGCAGCGGCGCGGTGGCCTTCTCCAGCCAGGCCAGCGTTTCGCCGTCGAGCATCGGGCCGATTTCGGCCAGCACGCGCGCGTGGTACGAGTCCAGCCAATGCAGCTCGTCACGCGTCAGAAGGTCCGACTGCACCAGCCTGGTATCGATCGGCGCCAGCGTCAGCGTCTCGAAGCCGTGCATGGCGATGTCGCCGCCCTCGATCTCTTGCGCCGGCGTCACCAGGATCAGGTTCTCGATGCGGATGCCGTAGGAGCCTTCCTTGTAGTAGCCGGGCTCGTTGGACAGCATCATGCCTTCGAGCAGCTTTTCGGTGCCGGTGCGGGCGATACGCTGCGGGCCTTCATGCACGGCCAGATACGAGCCGACGCCATGGCCGGTGCCGTGGGCGAAGTCGCAGCCGTGCTTCCACAGCGCCATGCGCGCGACGGCATCGATCTCGGAGCCGCGCGTGCCGGCGGGAAAGCGCAAGGTGGAAATGCCGATCATGCCTTTCAGCACCAGGGTGAAGCGTTCGCGCATCTCCTGCGTCGGCTGGCCGATCGGCACGGTGCGGGTGATGTCGGTGGTGCCGTCCTGATACTGCGCGCCGGAATCGAGCAGGAACAGCTCGCCGGCCTGCAGCTTGCGGCTGGTGGCGCGCGACACGCGGTAATGCATGATGGCGCCGTTCGGGCCGGCGCCCGAAATGGTGTCGAAGGAGACGTCGCGCAGCGGCATCTGGGTTTCCTCGCCGGTCCGCCGGCGCTGTTCCTCCAGCCTGGTGACGACAGCGATCTCGTCGAGCGAGCCGGGTTTTTGCCGCTCCAGCCAGCACAGCAATTTCGCCACGGCCGCACCGTCACGGCGATGCGCGGCGCGCGAGCCGTTGATCTCGGCCTGGTTCTTGGTGGCGCGCGGGATTCGGGCAGGATCTGCTGCTGCAATGACGGCGCCGCCATTGTCCTCGACCAGCATGCGCAGCCGGTCAGCCGCCAGCACCGGGTCGAGCGCGATTTTCGCGCCACTCTTGGCAAGCGCTGTGATCGCGGCTTCGAATTCGCCGGGCTCATGCGGCTCGGCGAGCTGGGTGAGGTAGGCGGCGACCTGGCGCGAGAATTTGCGCTTATCCATGAAAAGCTGGTGCGACCCATCGGCGGCGAGGATGGCGAAGCCGAGCGCCAGCGGCGTGTGCGGCACGTCGCCGCCACGGATGTTGAAGGCCCAGGCGATGGAGGAGGGGTCGGTCAGCACCGCATGGGTGGCGCCGTCCTTGGCGATCGCCGCCGCCAGCCGCGCCAGCTTGTCCTTGGCGAGCTCGCCGGCAAAGCCGATCGGGTGGAGCTCGACCGGGGCCACCGGCGCGTCGGGCTGATCCTTCCAGATGATGTCGATCGGGTTTTTGTCGAGCGGCACCAGTACGGCGCCGTTCTTGTCGACTGAGGCCTGCAGCGCCTTGACCTCGCTGATCGTGTGCAGCCATGGATCGAAGCCGAGTCGTGCGCCCTTGCCGAGATTGTCTTTCAGCCAGACTGCCGGGGGATTGTCGACCAGGCTTTCGATCGAAAAGACGTCGAGATCGACCTCGCTGCGCACCTGCAGCGTGTAGCGCCCGTCGACAAAGACGAAGGCGCGATCGCGCAGGAC
>NZ_RZRP01000611.1:0-3881 GCF_003997795.1 Mesorhizobium sp. M7A.F.Ca.US.005.03.2.1
CCCCAGCGCGAGCAGCGGCCATAGGTCGGCTTCATGCCGACCGTGCCGGTGAAGGCGGCCGGCTGGCGGATCGAGCCGCCAGTATCCGTCGCGGTCGCGCCGGCACACAGGAAGGCCGACACTGCGGTTGCCGAACCGCCGGAAGAACCGCCCGGCACCAGCTGCGCATTGTCCAGGCTGCGCGCGGTCCTGGTGCCGCCGGCCGAGACGAAGCCGCCATCACCCTGATGCATCGTCGGCATCACCACCGTGTCTAGGCGCGAGCGCCGCCACGGATTGATGACCGGGCCATAGTAGGACGTCTCGTTGGACGAGCCCATGGCGAACTCGTCCATGTTGAGTTTACCGAGCATGATGGCGCCGTCGGCCCACAGATTTGACGTAACGGTCGATTCGTAGCGCGGCTTGAACCCGTCCAGCACATGACTGCAGGCCTGCGTATGGACGCCTTCGGTGCCGAACAGGTCCTTGATTCCGAGCGGGATGCCTTCCAGCGCACCGCCCTCGCCCTTGACCAGCCTTGCGTCGGACGCCTTGGCCATGTCGCGCGCCTTGTCGCCTGTCACCGCGACATAGGCATTGAGCGCGGGATTGGCGCGATCGATGGCCGAGAGATAGGCCTCGGTGATCTCGGTCGCGGTGATTTCCTTGCCGTGCAGCTTGCCGCGGGCCTGTGAAATCGTCAGCTGGGTCAGGTCGCTCATCAAAGGCTCTTTTCGTAAAACACCGACCACTCGGAATCGGGATAATCCAGCACCGGGCCGCAACGCGAAAACCCGGCGCGTTCGTAGACGGTCCACGCCGCGGGGTGACGGTCGCCCGTCTCCAGCACCAGGCGCTTCAGCCCCTCGTTGCGCGCCAGCGCCTCGACCTGCTCGACGATTTTCGCGCCGATCTTCTGCCCGCGATGCGAGGGCCGCGTGTACATGCGCTTGACCTCGCCGACAGCGCCGTCATGGCGTTTCAGCGCACCGCAGCCAATGGCCATGCCGTTGTCGCGGGCGATGAAGACAGTCGTGTCCTCACCAGCCATCTGCTCGACCGTCAGATGATAGCAATGCTCCGGCGGCGTCAGTTCGAGCAAGGTCTGGTTGAGTTCCTCGACCAGGCCGCGCACGTCGTCCTGCAGTGGCGTTTCAATGGCGATGTCGATTGCCATCGTCCGGTTTACTCCACGACCTTCGGCACGAGGAAGAAATTCTCTTCGGTCGCCGGCGCGTTGGCGACGATGTCAGCTGCCTTGCCGCCGTCAGTAACAACGTCCTGACGCTTCTTCATGTCCATCGGCGTCACCGAGGTCATCGGTTCGATGCCGGAAACATCGACCTCATTCAGCTGTTCGACGAAGCCCAGAATGGCGTTCAGCTCGCCGGTCATCCGTTCGGCATCTTCCTCGCTCACTGCAATGCGGGCGAGATGCGCGACGCGCTTCACTGTCTGAAGATCTACGGACATGTTTTTGCCTCGGGGAAAACCAGTTCGGGCTATAGCGGCGCCGCGCGCGCTGCGCAACATGCATCGTGCGAGAGACCAGGCTGCGGCGGCGGCCTAGTCTTCGGCCATCGATCCACGCACAGGATGATGTCTACGGCAGGGCAACGCCCTCGCACAAATAGTAGCTGCCGCTGTTGCCGCTTGCTTCGCTTTCGTCGTTGACGGGCCGGACCGACACGAGATCGATCTGCTTCTCATTCATTTGCGTCACCGAGAGGACATCTGGGAAGACATAGCCCGGTTCCTGGCAGATGGCCGTCACCGCCCAACTCGGCGAAGCGGTCGCCTTGCTGACCTGCAGAAACTCGCAATTGTATTCCACGCTCTGCAGGCCGTGCGCCGAAAGCACGATGTTGCCGGCGTCGATCAGCGTTTGCAGCGTGTCCTTTTTGGCCTGCGTGCAAAGCTCTTCGGACTGAAGATAGACGCCTTCGATGAAATCATCCGCGGCGAGCGCGGGCGACGCCGCGACAAACATCGAAACGCAAAGAGATCGCCCCAATACCATGGATTTATTCCACTTTAGCTGTTTCTAGATCGTAATCGTCTCACCGATTTTCGGCAACGCCAGCCTTACACCGGATCCTTCCAGGCCGGCCTCGAACTTATCGGCGGTCGGGTCGATCATCGGAAACGTGCCGAAGTGGCAGGGAACCACGGTGTCGAATTTGAAGAAGCGCCGGCAGGCAAGTGCCGCCACCGCGCCGCCCATGGTGAAGCGGTCGCCGATCGGCACCAGGCCTATCTTCGGCTCATGCAACTCGTTGATCAGCGCCATGTCGGAGAAGATGTCGGTGTCGCCCATGTGATAGAGCGTTTTGTCTTCCGGGAAATGCAGGACGAGGCCGCCCGGATTGCCGAGATAGGTGTTCTGGCCGCCCTCGCCCGGGAACGAGGATGAGTGCAGCGCCTGGACAAAAGTGGTGGTGAAGCTGCCGCAATCGACGGTGCCGCCGATGTTGCCGGGATTGATCTTCTTGTCGCTGACGCCCTTGCCGACCAGATACATGCAGATCTCGAAATTGGCGACGAGCTGGGCGCCGCTTTTGCCGAGCACCTCCACCGCGCCGCTGATGTGGTCGCTGTGGCCATGCGTCAGCAGCACATGCGTGACACCCTCAGCCGGGCCCTCCCAGCCACCCGTCCATGACGGATTGCCTATCAGATAGGGGTCGATGAGGATCTTGGCATCAGCGGTATCGATCCGAAAGGCCGAGTGGCCGTACCAGGTCAGTTTCATGAATGCATTCCTCGATTTTTGACTTGCCAAAGGATAGAACGCCAGTGGCCCCGAGATCAAAGGGTTACTTGTCCGCCACGCGTTTGACAAAACACCTGGTGGTGAAAGGCGAAGGACGGCCGGTGGGCATTATCACGATCGAAGAATTGCCGGCGCGGTTAGCCGGCGGTAAGACGCTGGCGGGGCTTGACCTCGGCGACAAGACGATCGGCGTCGCGGTCTCGGACCAGAGGTTTTCCTTCGCCCATCCGCGTCCGGTCATCATGCGAAGGAAATTTTCGCTCGATGCGGCGGTGCTGCTCGCCTTGCTACAAAAGGAGAATGCCGGCGCCGTGGTGATTGGGCTGCCGATCAACATGGACGGCTCGGAAGGTCCGCGTGCGCAGAAATCGCGCGCCTTCGTCCGTAACATGGCACAAATGAGCGACCTGCCCTTCGTGCTCTGGGATGAAAGGCTATCGACGGTCGCGGCCGAAAGGACGCTGATCGAGATGGATTTCTCGCGCCGCAAGCGCGCCGGTAAGATCGATTCGGCGGCAGCCGCGTTTATTCTGCAGGGAGTTTTGGACCGGCTTCAGTCGCTCCACGCATCCGCTCGAACGGAACCGGACCCGCCCAGCGCTGTCTGACCCAGCCGGCGATTTCGCGGCGACGGCGGAATGCCCAAAGCGCCATCAGCAGCAACCCGTCGAAGACGCACGTCTTCGCCACCATGCCGGGGATGATCGCCGGATCGATGCCGAGCATCTGACCGTAGAGCTGGAAGAAGAAGTCGTGCATCTGGCGGCTGAGCATCGCGTAGCCGAAATTGATGTCATTGGCCGACAGATAGAACCAGCCCCAGAAAATCGCCATCGGCGCCGCCCAGAATCCGAAGATGTAGCGCATCAGCGGCCTCCCCTGGGATTGGAGCCGGTTTTGGACACCGTTCGGCCTGATATGAGTGAAAGCAGCGAATTGTGGGCTGCGGCTTTTGCCATGCCGTGCGCGACGGCATGGATCTCGCCTTCGCCCGAAGCCGCTGCCGCAACCACGGACCGCCGTTCGGCAAGCATGGCGCCATAGGATGCCAGAAGTGCTGCCAGCTGCACGGCAACAGCCATGAACAGCCCGTTTATGCCTTGCGCCGCACCCCCGATGACGATCA
>NZ_RZRP01000612.1:0-3877 GCF_003997795.1 Mesorhizobium sp. M7A.F.Ca.US.005.03.2.1
GCGCTGCGCGACATGGTGCGGCGCTTTGCCCAGGACCGGATCGCGCCGATCGCCGCCGACATCGATCGCTCGAATGAATTCCCGGTGCATCTGTGGGGCGAACTCGGTGCGCTCGGCCTGCTCGGCATCACCGCCGACCCCGACTTCGGCGGCAGCGGCATGGGCTATCTCGCCCATGTGATCGCCGTCGAGGAGATTTCGCGCGCTTCGGCCTCGGTCGGCCTCTCCTACGGTGCCCATTCCAACCTCTGCGTCAACCAGATCAACCGCTGGGCGACGCCGGCGCAGAAGGAAAAATACCTGCCGCCACTGTGCTCGGGCGAGCGAGTCGGCGCGCTGGCGATGTCGGAATCCGGCGCCGGCTCGGACGTCGTCTCGCTGAAGCTGCGCGCCGAAAAGCGCAATGACCGCTACGTGCTCAACGGCACCAAGATGTGGATCACCAACGGGCCGGACGCCGAGACGCTGGTGGTCTATGCCAAGACGGATCCGGACCAGAAATCGCGCGGCATCACCGCCTTCATCGTCGAGAAGGCTTTTGCCGGATTTTCCGTGGCGCAAAAGCTCGACAAGCTCGGCATGCGCGGCTCCAACACCGGCGAGCTGGTGTTTAGGGATGTCGAGGTGCCCTTCGACAACGTGCTGCATGAGGAAGGGCGCGGCGTCGAAGTGCTGATGTCTGGCCTAGACTATGAGCGCACGGTGCTTGCCGGCGGCCCGATCGGCCTGATGGCGGCGTGCCTCGACGTGGCAATCCCCTATGTGCATGAGCGCAAGCAGTTCGGACAGGCGATCGGCGAGTTCCAACTGGTGCAGGGCAAGCTGGCCGACATGTACACGACGCTGAATGCCGCGCGCGCCTATGTCTATGCCGTCGCCGCCGCCTGCGATCGTGGCCAGACGACGCGAAAAGATGCCGCCGGCTGCGTGCTGTTTGCCGCCGAGAAGGCGACGCTGATGGCGCTCGACGCCATTCAGCTGCTTGGCGGCAACGGCTACATCAACGACTATCCAACCGGCCGCCTGTTGCGCGACGCCAAGCTCTACGAGATCGGCGCCGGCACCAGCGAAATCCGCCGCTGGCTGATCGGCCGCGAGATCATGGCGGAGGGGGTGTAGGTATGGCCACGTTGCAAACCCAGATCTCCCCCTCCTCCGAAACCTTCCGTGCCAATGCCGAGCGCATGCGGGCGCTGGTCGCCGACATTGCGGAGAAGGCTGCCACCGTCGAGCTCGGCGGTTCGGAGGAAGCGCGTGAGCGCCATGTCTCGCGCGGCAAGCTTCTGCCGCGCGAGCGCCTTGCGCAATTGCTGGATGTCGGCTCACCCTTCCTCGAGATCGGCCAGTTCGCGGCATGGTCGATGTATGGCGAGGAGATCTCTTCGGCCGGCATGATCGCCGGCATCGGCCGCGTCGAAGGCACCGAGGTGATGGTCGTCGTCAACGACGCCACCGTGAAGGGCGGCACCTATTATCCGCTGACCGTGAAGAAGCATTTGCGGGCGCAGGAGATCGCACTGCAGAACAATCTTCCCTGCATCTATCTCGTCGACAGCGGCGGCGCCAATCTGCCCAACCAGGACGAGGTGTTTCCCGACCGCGAGCATTTCGGCCGCATCTTCTACAACCAGGCCAACATGTCGGCATCAGGCATTCCGCAGATCGCCTGCGTCATGGGTTCGTGCACGGCGGGCGGCGCCTATGTGCCGGCGATGTCCGACGAGACGATCATGGTGGGCAATCAGGCAACCATCTTCCTCGGCGGCCCGCCGCTGGTGAAGGCGGCGACGGGCGAGGATGTCAGTGCCGAGGATCTCGGCGGTGCGGATGTGCACACCAGGCTTTCCGGTGTTGCCGACCACTATGCGCTGGACGACGACCATGCCCTCGCCATCTGCCGGCGCATCGTCAAGAACCTGAATCGGAACAAGACTGTAAGCCTGAACTCTAGGAGAGCAATTCCGCCGCTTCATCCGGCGGATGAACTTTATGGCATCGTGCCGACCGACCTGCGCCAGCCCTATGACGCGCGCGAGGTCATCGCGCGCGTCGTCGACGGTTCCGAATTCGACGAGTTCAAGCAGAATTACGGCACCACGCTGATCACCGGCTTTGCCCATCTCCATGGCATGCCGGTCGGCATCATCGCCAACAACGGCGTGCTGTTTTCCGAAAGCGCGCTGAAGGGCGCGCACTTCATCGAACTGTGCTGCCAGCGCAAAATTCCATTGGTCTTCCTGCAGAACATCACCGGCTTCATGGTCGGTCGAAAATATGAAGCAGGCGGCATCGCCAAGGATGGCGCCAAGCTGGTGATGGCGGTTGCCACCGCCAGGGTGCCGAAGGTGACTGTCATCATCGGCGGTTCGTTCGGCGCCGGCAATTACGGCATGTGCGGCCGCGCCTATTCACCGCGCTTCCGGTGGATGTGGCCGAACGCCCGCATCTCGGTGATGGGCGGCGAACAGGCGGCAACGGTGCTTGCCATGGTCAAACGCGAAGGCATCGAGCGCAAGGGCGGAGAATGGAGCGCCGAGGAAGAGGCGAAATTCAAGAAGCCTGTCCTGATGAAATACGAGCATGAGGGCCATCCGCTCTATTCGTCCGCACGCCTCTGGGACGACGGTATCATCGATCCTGCAAAGACGCGCGACGTGCTGGCGCTCAGCCTGTCGGCCGCGCTCAACGCCGAAATCGAGGACACGCGCTTTGGCGTGTTTCGGATGTGAGAATGGACGGTCAACTTCGACAGCCAAACGGCGGAACTATACCGGCAGGCCGTTGCTGCCGTGTGAAAAGGCTGAACTGTATGGACCAAGCGATTGGTCAGTATAGGCGGCTTCGAATCTCAAACAGTGAACTGGCGGGGGGACAAAATATTCGCTACTGTTTATCCAGCATGGGGCAATGGGGACGGGCTGGAAATGAAACTGAAATATTGCCAGGGAACGGCTGCTTCGATACTTTCCGCATTTCTAATATTAACGGCGACCGGCATCAGCTCGGCGGAATCGCTCGCAGGACGCAAGGGAGACGTGCGTTTTCCGCCGACCTTGGGTTCGGGCGAATGCAACGTTGCCTACAAGGGTTACGTCGCGGCGAGCGGCCATTCGGCCTACGCCACAACCTTTTATTCGCGCGTTGTCGACCTCTACATCATCTGCGGGACGAAGCTCAACGCGCCGTCCCAGAAGGCGGCGGAAGAGACGGCGCTGCGCAATTGCCAGGCCGGGTTGACACGGTGGAAGCTCAAGACCGCGAGTGGCGGCTGCGCAATCTCGTCATCGAAATAAGCAACCGGCCGAGACTTTTTTGCGAATGGGGGAAGCAGAATGAAATCCGGGACCTGCAAACGAGCAGCCACCCCCATAGTGGCAGGCTTGCTGATGGTGGCGGCCTCCACCGCTGCCATGGCCGGATCGCTGGCAGGCAGCAAGGGCGACGTGCGCTACCCGGTGACCATTCCTATAGGAACCACCGGGGGCTGCGGGAAGGCCTATGCAGCGTATCTCGCAGCCGCAGGCCATTCGGCTTTCGCGGCGACGCCAATCGTTCCGGCGACCGAGTACTTCGTTTGCGGCGTGAAGCTGAATGCATCGTCACAAAAGGCGGCGGCGGAACTGGCACTGAAATCCTGTCAGGCCAGCAAAAGCAAATACAAGGTTACCGTCGCCGGCGCCTGCAGCATCGCCGCGTCCAAATAGACCGGAAAGCGCCCGGTTTTTCTCCTTGGGGAAGACAAAATGAAATCCACGAATTCCAAGCGAACAGCCATGGCGATATTTGCCGGATTGCTGACGATCGCGGCGTGCGGCGCGGGCATGGCCGGCTCACTGGCGGGAAGCGAGGGAGACAAGCGTTTCCCGCCGTACCTGCC
>NZ_RZRP01000613.1:0-3876 GCF_003997795.1 Mesorhizobium sp. M7A.F.Ca.US.005.03.2.1
CACATCTCGCGCGCGCCGGCAACCAGAAGCAGCGGCCAGGAGGTCCAGTCTGCGTCGCCGACCAGACCCGGAGCCGCCACCGGCAGAAGCCGCTCGGCGGTCAGCCTGTCGGCTTCGCGGCCGGGGAAGGATCCGTTGCCGAAACGGATATCGAGCACCGAGCCCGGCAGGTCGTAATCGGTAGGGCGATGGATCGTCACCAGGTCGAGCTGGATGCGCGGCAGTGCCTTCGCGAGATCGGGCAGCGCCGGAACCAGCATCAGCAAGGCAAAGGAAATCGGCGCCCGGATGGTCACGGTCTGGACGGCGCGCGGCTCGAACAGTTCCGCGGTGCTGTTGCCGATGGTGGCGAAGGCCGACTGGATGTGGGGGAGATAGGCTGCCCCCTCCGGCGACAGGGCGACGCCGCGCGCCAGCCGCGAAAACAAACGTGTCTTTAGCCGCTCCTCGAGAAAGCGGATGTGTTGGCTGACGGCCGCCTGGGTGAGGCCAAGCTCGGCTGCCGCCGCGGTGAAATTCGACAGCCGCGCCGCAGCCTCGAAACTGCGCAGCCAGTCGAGCGGCGGCAGGGGTGTGGTTCGAGACATTAGTATATCGTGGTCATTGCCCAAAATATGATAATTTGAATTATGCCTCTCGCGCGATCAACATGCAATCGAAACCCTGCGGATCAGCTGCAGGGGACGCAATGGACAGGAACGGATCTCCATGCTCACCCAGGCGCTGATCGGCAACGAAGGTAGAACAATCGAACTTGGCTGGAAGGACGGGTCGCGCAGCCGCTTTCACGCCATGTGGCTGCGCGACAATGCGCTGGACGACAAGACGCGCAGCGCCGGCAATGGCCAACGGCTGATCACCATCCTCGACATTCCCGCCGACACCAGGATCGGCGCGGCATCGGTCAAGGGCGGTGCCCTGGAAGTCAGCTTCGTGCCGGAGCAGAAAACAGTGAGTTTCCCGGCGGCATGGCTGAGCGCCAATGCCTATGATCGTGACGCGGCCCGCCAGCCCGGCTGGACAGACGAGGCCACCGTGCGATGGACCAAGGCCTCGATGCAGAATTCGGTGCCGCGCGCCGGCTATGCTGCGGCCAGCCATGATCGCGCTGTGCTGGGGCAATGGCTGTCGGCGGTGAAAACCTATGGCTTCGCGGTGATGGACGATCTGCCGACCGAATCCGGAGCGCTGTGCAAGGTGTCCGATCTGTTCGGCTATATCAGGGAGACCAATTACGGCCGCTGGTTCGAAGTGCGCGCCGAGGTCGATCCGAGCAATCTCGCCTACACCAATCTCGGGCTCCAGGCGCATACCGACAATCCCTATCGCGACCCCGTGCCGACGCTGCAGATCCTGTCCTGCATCGAGAATACGGTTGAGGGCGGCGAATCCAGCGTCGTCGACGGATTTGCCGTCGCGGCTGCGCTGCAGGCCGAGAACCCGGAAGGCTTCCGGCTGCTGAGCTCATGCCCGGCGCGCTTCGAATATGCCGGCTCTTCCGGTGTGCGGCTGCAGGCGAAGCGGCCGATGATCGAGCTCGGGCCCGATGGCGAGCTGATCTGCATCCGCTTCAACAACCGCTCGCTGGCGCCGACGGTCGACGTGCCCTTCGCCGACATGGAGGCGTACTACGCCGCCTACCGCCGGTTCGCCGAACTGATCGAGGATCCATCCTTCGAAGTGACGTTCAAGCTCGAAGCGGGGCAGGCTTTCATCGTCGACAACACGCGCGTCATGCACGCCCGCAAGGCGTTTTCCGGAACCGGCAAGCGCTGGCTGCAGGGCTGTTACGCCGACAAGGATGGCCTGCTGTCGACGCTCGCGTCGATAGAACACGGGTTCAAGGAGGCGGCGGAATGAGCGGCCAGGATTTGAACGCGGACAATATCGTCGAATTCATCGCCGACATCTTCGAGCGCCGGGGTGCGGAATCCTATCTCGGCGAACCCGTCACCATGTCGGAGCACATGCTGCAGGGCGCCTGGTTCGCCGAAAAGGACGGCGCGCCGGACGAGCTGGTGGCGGCGGCGCTGCTGCACGACATTGGCCACTACACCAGCGAGTTCGGCACCTATTCGCCCGAGGATGTCGAGGACAAGCATCATGACGAAGCCGGCGGCGAAGTGCTGGCGCGGTTCTTTCCACCTGTCATCGTCGAATGCGTCAGGCTGCATGTCGCCGCCAAGCGCTATCTCTGCGCCACCGACCCGACCTATTTTGGCAGGCTTTCGCCGGCCTCGGTGCACACGCTGTCGCTGCAGGGCGGGCCGATGAATGCCGAGGAGGTGGCCGAGTTCCGCAAGAACCCGTTCCGTGAGGAAGCGGTCCGGGTCCGCATCTGGGACGAGAGCGGCAAGATTGCCAACATGAAGACGCGGACGTTTCGCGATTACGTGCCGCTGTTGCAGCGGGTGGTGACGCAGTTCGCGGCGGGTAAGCCGGCGTAATTCCCTCAAAGGAAGGAGGCAGGGTGCAAGCCCTGCCTTCTTTCTTCCGGCTTCGCCGGAATCGCGCTCGCCTACCCCTTGTGATGCACCTGCTGCAGCCCGTAGACCGGCGTCGCCAAGCCGGCCTGCCTGGCCTTCAGCTGCAGCGCCAGGAATTGTGAATAGTGGCGTGACTGGTGCAGGTTGCCGCCGTGAAACCACAGCGCTTCCTGCTGTGTAGGCTTCCACATGTTGCGCAACTCGCCTTCCCAGGGGCCGGGATCCTTGGTGGTGTTCGAGCCGAGGCCCCAGCATTTGCCGACCTTGTCGGCGGTTTCGCGCGATATCAGATCGGCGGCCCAGCCGTTCATCGAGCCGTAGCCGGTGGCGTAGACGATGAGGTCCGCAGGCAGTTCCGACCCGTCGCTGAGCAGAACCGAGTGCTGCTTGATCTCTTCGACGTCGACGCCGCTCTTCAGCTTGATCGAACCATCGATGACCAGCTGCGATGCGCCAACATCGATGTAATAGCCAGAGCCGCGCCTGAGGTACTTCATGAACAGGCCGGACTCGTCGTCGCCCCAGTCGAGCATGAAACCGGCCTTTTCCAGTCCCTTGTAGAATGCCGCATCGCGTTTCTTCATCTCGGCATAGGCCGGGATCTGGAACTCGTGCAGGATCTTGTAGGGCAGCGAAGCGAAGATGAGATCGGCCTTGGCGGTGGTGATGCCATTCTGCAGCGCCTGCTCCGAATAGAGCGAACCCAGTCCGATTTCCATCAACGTGTCGGACCTGGAGATATGGGTACTCGAGCGCTGCACCATGGTCACGTCGGCGCCGGCTTCCCAAAGTGCGGCAGCGATGTCATGGGCGGAATTGTTGGATCCGATGACAACGGCCTTTTTGCCGGCATAGGCGTCGGGACCCGGATGCTTCGACGAGTGGTGCTGATCGCCCCTGAAGGTCTCCATGCCCTTGAATTTCGGCAGATTGGCTTTGCCGGACTGTCCGGTCGCCAGCACCAGCTGCTTCGGCTTCAGCGTGATGTTCTTGCCGTCACGGTGGACGACAACGGTCCATTCCTTCGTCTTGTCGTCATAGGAAGCGCTTTTGGCCTCGGTCGAGGACCAGTAATTCAGCTCCATTACCTTGGTGTACATTTCCAGCCAGTCGCCGATCTTGTCCTTGGGCGAGAAGACCGGCCAGTTCTTGGGGAAATCGATATAGGGCAGATGGTCGTACCAGACCGGGTCATGCAGGCAGAGCGACTTGTAGCGCTTGCGCCAGCTGTCGCCGGCACGCTCGTTCTTCTCGATGATGATGGTCGGCACGCCAAGCTGCCGCAGCCGCGCGCCGAGCGCGATACCGCCCTGGCCGCCACCGATGATCACCGTATAGGGCTGCGTCTTGAAGCCGAGCTCGGCGGCTTCCCTCTCGCGCTCTTCCTTCC
>NZ_RZRP01000614.1:0-3875 GCF_003997795.1 Mesorhizobium sp. M7A.F.Ca.US.005.03.2.1
AGCATGATCAGACCCGGCACGATGAAGGCGCCGTAGCTGATGCCGTCGATCTCGGTGATGCGCGAGCCGATGGCCGAGCCGAAGACGACGAAATACAGCGACGTCGAGATGACCGGCGAGACGATGCTCTGCAGCACGGTGCGGAAAGCACGTGCCATTTCCATCCGGTAGATCGCCCATACTGCGCGAAGGTTCATGGCTCCCTCCTCACCAGATTGACGAAGATCTCCTCGAGCGAAGAGTTTTGCGTGTCGATATCGCGGAACTGGATGCCGCCGGCCTCGAGATCGCGCGTCAACGGGGCGACGCCGGGCCGCTCGGCCTGGTTGTCATAGGTGTAGGTCAGCTGCCCGCCATCGGGCGACAATTCCAGCGCATAGCGCGAGAGCGCCTCGGGAATGGCCGTCAGCGGATTGCGCAGTTCCAGCACCAGCCGCTTGCGGCCGAGCTTGCGCATCAGTTCGGCCTTGTTCTCGACCAGGATGATCTCGCCGCGGTTGATGACGCCGACGCGGTCGGCCATCGCTTCGGCTTCCTCGATATAGTGCGTGGTGAGGATGATGGTGACGCCGTCCTCGCGCAGCCGGCGCACCATCGCCCACATGTCCTGGCGCAGCTCGACGTCGACGCCGGCGGTCGGCTCGTCGAGGAACAGGATGCGCGGCTCATGCGACAGCGCCTTGGCGATCATCAGCCGGCGCTTCATGCCGCCCGACAGGGTGATCGCCTTGGCGTCCTTCTTGTCCCACAGTGAGAGATCGCGCAGCACCTTCTCGACAAAGCCGTGGTTGGCCGGCTTGCCGAACAGGCCACGGCTGTAATTGACCGTCGCCCAGACGCTCTCGAAGGCATCGATGGTCAGTTCCTGCGGCACCAGCCCGATCAGACCGCGCGCGGCGCGATAATCCTTGTTGATGTCGTGGCCGTCGACGGTGACGGTGCCCGACGAGCGGTTGACGATGCCGCAGACGATCGAGATCAGCGTCGTCTTGCCGGCGCCATTGGGCCCAAGCAGCGCGAAGATTTCGCCGCGCTGAATGTCGAGATTGACTTCCTTGAGCGCGGTAAAACCGGTGGCGTAGGTCTTGGAGACCCCGGAAATGGACAGGATGGAAGGCATGGATGAAAACGGCTGCTTGAAAGAGGTCCCCTGATATAGGCCGAATGTCGGTGCTTGCAACCGCAAGTCAATGCCCTGCTGACAGTTCTCGACAATCGTTGCAGGCCGGCCATTGCAGGTGCGGCGCACAGGCCCGGAGTTGCGCGGCATGCAACCGGGAAAATTGTCCTGTGGCGTTCAGCCTCGCGGCAGGACGCCGCTTTGACCTGAACTCGCTTCGGGCCTATTCTTCGCGAGTATTTGCAGCAGCCGGAGCCCATCATGGACCCGCTCATACTTTCGCGTATCCAGTTCGGCGCGAATATTTCATTCCACATTCTATTTCCGACGATCACCATTGCGCTGGGTTGGGTGCTGCTGTTCTTCAAGCTGCGCTACAACGCCACCAACGATTCCGCCTGGATGCGCGCCTATTTCACCTGGGTGAAGGTGTTCGCGCTGTCCTTTGCCATGGGCGTGGTTTCGGGCGTCACCATGAGCTTCCAGTTCGGCACCAACTGGCCGGGCTACATGGAAAAGGTCGGCAACATCGCCGGGCCGCTGCTGGCCTACGAGATCCTCACCGCCTTCTTCCTCGAAGCGGCCTTCCTCGGCATCATGCTGTTCGGCTTCCGCCGCGTTTCCAACCGCATCCACACGCTGGCGACGGTGCTTGTCGCCGGCGGCACCACCGTCTCGGCGTTCTGGATCATCGCGCTCAATTCCTGGATGCAGACGCCGGCCGGCTTCGAGATGCGCGACGGCGTGGCGCATGCGGTCGACTGGTGGGCAATCATCTTCAACCCGTCGATGCCCTACAGGCTGACCCACATGCTGCTGGCGTCCGGGCTGACGGTGTCGTTCCTGATCGCTGGCCTGTCGGCGCTGCGCTATCTCACCGGCGACCGTTCGGAATCGATGTGGAAGGCGCTGCGCACCGGCGTCTTCACGGCCGCGATCCTGATCCCGATCCAGATCTTCGCCGGCGACCAGCATGGGCTGAACACGCTGGAGCACCAGCCGCAGAAGATCGCCGCCATGGAAGCCAACTGGAACACCGGCCCCAACGTGCCGCTGGTGCTTTTTGCGCTTCCCGACGAGGCCGCGAAGGAAAACAAATTCGAGATCGCCATTCCCGACGGCGCCAGCCTGGTGCTGCGGCACTCGACCAGCGGTGTCGTGCCGGGACTGAACGATTATCCCGGCAACCATCCGCCGGTCTTTCCGGTGTTCTGGGGTTTCCGCGTGATGGTCGGCACAGGCATATTGATGCTGCTCGTCTCATGGTCGGCGGCCTTCTTCCTCAAGCGCCGGCACAGCCTGCCGAAGCCGCTCGCCATGCTGATGGTACCGATGGCGCTGTCGGGCTGGCTGGCGACGCTGGCCGGCTGGTACACCACCGAAATCGGCCGCCAGCCCTGGCTGGTGACGGGCGTGCTGAAAACGGCAGACGCGGTCGGCCCGGTGGCGGGCAGCCATGTCGCGCTGACGCTGGCGACCTACCTCGTTCTCTATGTGCTTTTGCTGATCGCCTATCTCGGCGTGCTGGTGCACCTGGCGCTGAAGGCGGCGAAGGACGGCGATTCATCGCCGCTGCCGGGCGTCATGAACGCCGCCATGTCACAGCCGGCGGCTGGCGAGTAGGAGAAGAAGATGAGCTTCGACTGGCCAACCGCGCTTCCCCTCATCTTCGCCGGCCTGATGGGCCTCGCCATCCTGATCTACGTCATTCTCGACGGTTTCGATCTCGGCATCGGCATCCTGTTCGCCGCCGCCGAAGACGCCGAACAGGATACGATGATTGCCGCGATCGGCCCGTTCTGGGACGCCAACGAAACCTGGCTGGTGCTGGCCGTCGGCCTGCTGCTGGTCGCCTTCCCGCTGGCGCATGGCGTCATCCTGACGGCGCTCTACATTCCGGTCTTCGTGCTTTTGCTCGGGCTGATCCTGCGCGGCGTTGCCTTCGATTTCCGCGCCAAGGTGCCAGCTGGCCGGAAGCATCGCTGGAACCGTATTTTCTTCCTGGGTTCGCTCATCGCCTCGCTGGCGCAGGGCTACATGCTGGGTGTCTATGTGCTCGGCCTCGATGTCGGCCTCGGCGGCATGGCGTTCGGCGTGCTGGTGGCGTTCTGCCTTGCCGCCGCCTACGCGGCGATGGGTGCCGCCTGGGTGATCTACAAGACTGAAGGCGAATTGCAGAAGAAGGCGGTGCGCTGGCTGCGCACGACGCTGGTGCTGACCGCGCTCGGCATGGCCGCGGTGTCGCTGGCGACGCCCTTCGCCAGCCCGCGCATCTTCGACAAATGGTTCGTCTGGCCGGAGATGCTTTATCTGTCGCCGCTGCCGATCCTGTCGGCGCTGCTGTTTCTGTGGCTGTGGCGGCAGACCTTCCATCTGCCGAAGCCCGACGACCGCCATTCACTGACGCCGTTCCTGACGCTAGCGGCCATCTTCGCGCTTGGCTTTGCCGGCCTCGCCTGGTCGTTCTACCCGTTCGTGGTGCCGGATCGCCTGACCATCTGGCAGGCAGCCTCGGCACCGGAAAGCCTGGCCATCATCCTGGCCGGCACCGTGGTCGTGCTGCCGATCATCATCTTCTATTCCTTCTATGCCTACCGGGTGTTCGGCGGCAAGGCGACCGACCTGACCTACGATTGATCCGCTCCACCTCTTTGACGCAAAAGCGCCATGCGCTTTCCCCAGGAAGGGCTGCTTTCAGATCAGCCCGGAATCGCGCGCGGCAGCTGTGGCCTCGCCACGCGAGATGGCATCCAGC
>NZ_RZRP01000615.1:0-3856 GCF_003997795.1 Mesorhizobium sp. M7A.F.Ca.US.005.03.2.1
GTCGCCGGCCGATATGAAAGGCCGGCTGGAGGAACTGGTTGAAACGGGCGAGTTGCTGCCGGTGCGCGTCGAAGGCTGGGACAAGCCCGCCTATCTTCATAAAGACGCGCGTCTGCCGCGCAAGATCGAGGCCCGCGCCCTGCTGGCGCCGTTCGATCCTGTCGTCTTCGAACGCTCGCGCACAGAGCGGCTGTTCGACTTCCACTACCGCATTGAGATCTACACGCCGGCCGACAAGCGGCAATACGGCTATTATGTCCTGCCGTTCCTGCTCGGCGACAGGATCGTGGCACGCGTCGACCTCAAGGCCGATCGCCCGGCCAGCATACTGCGCGTCCATGCAGCCTATGCGGAGCCCGGTGCGCCGCCTGAAACCGCTGCGGAGCTGTTCGAGGAATTGAAGCAGATGCAGGGTTGGCTCGGGCTCGAACGCATCGAAGTGACGCCTGCCGGGGATTTGGGGCCGGCGCTGGCCGACATAGCGGTGTCGTAAGCTCGCGTTGACACCGCCGCCCGCAAAAGCCTAAATCCGGTTCCAGATGGTCCCTTGCCCGCAACGGCAAGGGCTAAGAGGGAATGCGGTGCGGGGCAAAATCCCAAATCCGCGGCTGTCCCCGCAACTGTAAGCGAAGAGCCAAGGCCGAAAACCACTGGGAATTCCCGGGAAGGCGGCTACCCAAGGCGATGACTCGCGAGCCAGGAGACCTGCCGTCTGCGACTGTAGAATCCGATCGCCCGGCGGGTTTCCGGGCAAGGAGCCCGATCTTTGGACCACGACAGCAGTTTTTCGGCTGGCACAGCGGATATTTCGTCCGGCCATGATGATGCCTTGGCCGGCGTCACCATCATCGTCTGCGGCTCCTGCCGCAATGAGACCGGCTCCGACGCTCATCCCCGCGCCGGCGAGTTGCTGACGGACGACACGCGCCGCGCCGCCGCTGGCGACGATATCCGCATCCGCAGCGTCGAATGCCTTGGCAATTGCAAGCGGCGCCTCAGCGCCGCGATCCTGCGCGACGGCTGCTGGAGCTATGTCTTCGGCGACCTGACCGCGACCAGCGGCGCCGACCTCGTGACAGGCGCAAAGCTCTTCGCCACCTCGAAAGATGGCCTGATCCCGTGGCGTGGCCGCCCCGATAGCCTCAAGCGCGGCCTCGTGGCCCGCATTCCACCCATCGACATGCTGAAGGATTGACCATGACCACTTCCGTATCCCGCGTTCCCTGCACCGTCGTCACCGGCTTCCTCGGCGCCGGCAAGACGACGCTGGTCCGCCATCTCCTGGAAAACGCCGGCGGCAAGCGCATCGCCATCATCGTCAACGAATTCGGCGACATCGGCATCGATGGCGAGATCCTCAAGGGATGCGGTATCGACACCTGCCCCGAGGAAAACATCGTAGAACTGGCCAATGGCTGTATCTGCTGCACTGTCGCCGATGATTTCGTCCCGGCGCTCGACCAAATCCTGTCGCTGACGCCGAAGGTCGACCATATCCTGATCGAAACCTCGGGCCTGGCACTGCCCAAGCCGCTGGTCCAGGCCTTTCAGTGGCCGAGCGTGAAAAGCCGGGTGACCGTCGATGGCGTCATCGCCGTGGTCGACGGACCGGCATTGGCCGAAGGCCGCGTCGCCAACGACATGGAGGCCCTCCAGGCGCAGCGCGCCGGGGACGAGACGCTCGACCACGACGATCCGGTGGAAGAACTGTTCGAGGACCAGATCGCCTGCGCCGACCTGATCATCCTGTCGAAGAGCGACCTGATGGACGCCGCCGGCACCGCCCGCGCCAATGCCATCATTGGCGAACACTCCGCCCGCGCAGTGAAGATCGTGCCGACCTCGCATGGCAAGGTCGATCCCTCCGTGCTGCTCGGGCTCGGTCTCGCCGTCGAGGACGACATCGAGAACCGCAAATCCCATCATGACGGCGCCTTCGACCACGAGCATGACGACTTCGACACCTTCATTGTCGACATAGCCTCGGTCGCCAATCCCGATGAACTGGCAAAACGCGTCGCCACGGTCGCAGAAGAAGAGAACGTGCTGCGTGTAAAAGGCTTCGTCGAGGTCGGCGGCAAGCCGATGCGGCTGTTGCTGCAGGCCGTCGGGCCGCGCGTCAATCATTACTATGACCGCGCCTGGACCGCGCAGGACGACCGCCGCTCGCGCCTCGTCGTCATCGGCCTGAAAGGGCTGAACCGCCCGGCGATCGAGCGTATACTCGCCGGCTGATTTCGGACACGGATTGCGATGCACATCCTAACCACGACATCCGCCTCGCTCGACGACCTCGCCGAGCCGGTCGATCTGCGGCAGACGCCGGCGGATATCGTGGCGCTGTCCTTCACCGACAGCGACCTCGCCGGACTGGCGGCGGCGTGGAGGACCGATGCCGACCGCCTGCCCTCGATGCGGCTGGCCGCACTGCGCGACCTGCGCCATCCCATGTCCGTCGACCTCTGGGTCGACAGCGTCGCCCGCCATGCCAAGATCATCCTCGTGCGCATCCTCGGCGGCTACGACTGGTGGCGCTACGGCTGCGACCAGCTTGCCTCGACCGCCCGCGAACGCGGCATAAAACTGGCGCTGCTGCCCGGCGAATGCCGCGACGAGGATCTGCGCCTGATCGAAGCCTCGACGCTGCCGCGCGAGGAGTTGGACGGCCTGCTCGACTATTTCCGCGAGGGCGGCCCGGCGAATATGAGCGCACTGGTGCGGAAATTGGCGCGGCTGGCGGGGTCGGATGCGGAAGTTATCGGCCCGGTGGTGGTGCCGAAAGCTGGTTTTTACGTGCCTGGATGTGGAGTTGTGGAGAAGCCGGACTTATCGAATGCTGGCGCTTACAACGTCAACGCTCCTATCATCCCCATCCTGTTCTATCGCTCGATGCTGCTGGCCGCCGATGTCGCGCCCATCGATGCGCTTGTTGAAGCGCTGCGGCAGCGCGGCATCGACCCAGTCCCGATCTTCGTCTCCAGCCTCAAGGACCCGGCATCCCTGGCATTCGTGCAAACAGCACTGACGGCGCTGAAGCCCGCCGCCATCATCACCGCGACCGCTTTCGCCTCAGGCGCCGAACCCGGCATCGAAACGCTGTTCGACCGCGCCGGCGTGCCTGTCTTCCAGGTCATCGTCGCCACCACCCGCCGCGACATCTGGCAAAACAACCAGCGTGGCCTGGCACCCGCCGACCTCGCCATGCATGTCGTGCTGCCCGAACTCGACGGCCGCGTCCTCGCCGGCGCCATTTCCTTCAAGGGCGAGACCGAGACCGATCCCGCGCTTGGCCACCGCGCCTTCGCCAACCGGCCGGAACCGGATCGCGTGGCGCAGGTCGCTGACCGCGTCGCGGCCTTCATCAAGTTGCAGGAGACACCCCGCGCCGGGCGCAAGCTGGCGATCCTGATCCCGGATTATCCCAGTGCCCCTGGTCGAACCGGCTATGCCGTGGGCCTCGACGTGCCGTCCAGCGTGCTCGCCATGCTGCATGACCTGAAGGAGCAGGGCTATGTGATTGAGGGGATTCCGCAGACGCCGCGTGGGTTGCTGGATTTGCTGGAAGCCAGCGATACTGGATTGGCCTTAGATAACTACATTGCCTTCTCGACGGAGTTGCCGACTGCGGCAATCACTGCGGTCGAAGCCGCTTGGGGCAAAGCGGAAGACGAAACAGGTTTGCGCGGAAGCTTCCCCTTCCGCGCCGCCACCTTCGGCAACGTCACCATCGCCCTCGCCCCCGACCGCGGCCGCTCCGTCGACCGCCGCGCCGACTACCACGACCCGACGCTGCCCCCGCGCCATGCGCTGATCGCCTTCGGCCTCTGGCTGCGCAAGTCGCTCGGCGTCCACGCGC
>NZ_RZRP01000616.1:0-3846 GCF_003997795.1 Mesorhizobium sp. M7A.F.Ca.US.005.03.2.1
CATGCGGCGACCGTGATGCCGGGCTTCACCCATATGCAGGCGGCCCAGCCGGTGACCTTCGGCCATCACTGCATGGCCTATGTCGAGATGTTTTCGCGCGACCTGTCGCGCGTGCGCGATGCCATCGAACGGATGGATGAAAGCCCGCTCGGTGCCGCCGCACTTGCCGGCACAAGCTTCCCGATCGACCGCCACCGGACCGCCAAGGGGCTCGGCTTCCGCGAGCCGATGCGCAATTCGCTCGACAGCGTCTCGGATCGCGATTTCGCGCTCGAGTTCCTCGCTCTTGCCGCGATCTGCGCCACGCATCTGTCGCGGCTGGCCGAAGAGATCATCATCTGGTCGACGCCGCAATTCGGCTTCGTCAGGCTGTCGGACTCGTTTTCCACCGGCTCGTCGATCATGCCGCAGAAGAAGAATCCCGATGCCGCCGAACTGGTGCGCGGCAAGACCGGCCGCGTCACCGGCCATCTGGTCGGCCTGCTGACGGTGATGAAGGGCATGCCTTTGACCTATGGCAAGGACATGCAGGAAGACAAGGAATCGGTATTCGACGCCGCCGAGACGCTCGACCTGATGCTGGCGGCGATGACCGGCATGGTCTCGGACATGACGGTCAACGCAGCCGCGATGAAGAAGGCCGCCGGCTCCGGCCACGCGACAGCAACCGACCTTGCCGACTGGCTGGTGCGCACGCTCGGCCTGCCGTTCCGAGAGGCGCATCATGTCACCGGCCGGGCGGTGGCGCTGGCCGAAGACAAGAAGGTGGGGCTGGAGAAGCTTTCGCTGGAGGATCTGCAGTCGATCGATCCCGGCATCACGGCCGACATATTCTCAGTGCTGGCGGTGCAGAACTCGGTCAAGAGCCGCACCAGTTTCGGCGGCACCGCGCCGTCGGAAGTGAGGAAGCAGATCCGCGCCTGGAAAAAGCGACTGGCGAAAGCGTAATGCCGGATGTTGCGCCAGCAATATCCCGGACATGCGACCAGCAATATCCGGACGTTGCGCCAGATATTGCGACGAGCAATATCTCGGGGTGCAATGCGCCGAGAACTCGGCTAAAAGCGGCGGCTGACAAACGTTTCGGACGGATGGATCGATGACCGGAAGCAGGATTTTGGTGACGCTGACGCTGCTGGTGGCGATCGCGGCCGTTTCGGCCTGCGGCAGGAGGGGCGCTCTCGACACGCCCTATGAGGCGGCCGTGCAGGCGCGCAAGGATGCCTCGAAGGCCCACCAGCCCGTGCCGCCGGAGCCGGAAAAACCGGTCAAGGACAAGAAATTCATCCTCGACCCGCTGATCTAGAGCCGACGAGAGCCGGGCCTCCAAACCGATCTCATCGCGCCCCAACTTTCCGGAACCACTCCCGTGAACCATTTCGACTACCGCGATGGCGTGCTCCATGCCGAGGACGTGGCGATACCAGATATCGCCGCACAGGTCGGCACGCCATTCTACTGCTATTCGACGGCCACCCTGACCAGGCACTACCGGGTGTTTGCCCAGTCTTTCACCGGGCTCGACACGCTGGTCTGCTACGCCATGAAGGCCAATTCCAACCAGGCCGTCCTGCGGACGCTGGCGAAGCTCGGCGCCGGCGCCGACGTGGTTTCGGAAGGTGAATTGCGCCGGGCGCTGGCCGCCGGCATTCCGCCCGGCAAGATCCTGTTTTCGGGCGTCGGCAAGACCGCGCGCGAAATGGACTTTGCCCTTGCCGCCGGCATCCTCTGCTTCAACGTCGAGTCCGAGCCTGAACTCGAGCTGTTGTCGGCGCGAGCCGTTGCCCTCGGCAAGGTGGCGTCGATCTCGCTGCGCATCAATCCCGATGTCGACGCCAGGACCCACAAGAAGATCTCCACTGGCAAGGCCGAGAACAAGTTCGGCATCCCGTGGCAGCGGGCGCGGCAGGTCTATGCCCGCGCGGCAAAGCTTCCCGGCATCAGGATCACCGGCATCGACACCCATATCGGCAGCCAGATCACCGAGCTGCAGCCCTTCGACGACGCCTTCGCCCTGCTTGTCGATCTGGTCGGCGCGCTGCGGGCGGACGGCCATGCCATCGAGCATATCGACCTCGGCGGCGGCCTCGGCATCCCCTATCGCGTCGACAACAACCCGCCGCCGCTGCCCGATGCCTATGCCCAGATCGTCAGGAAGCATGTCACCAAGCTCGGGCTGAAGGTAATGTTCGAGCCGGGCCGGCTGATCGTAGGCAATGCCGGTATCCTCGTCTCGGAAGTGATCTTCGTAAAAGAAGGCGACGCCAAGAACTTCCTCGTCGTCGACGCCGCCATGAACGATCTCATCCGGCCGACGCTCTACGATGCCTTCCACGATATCCGTCCAGTCGTGCAGCCGCCGGCGGACACGCCGCGCATGATGGTCGACGTCGTCGGCCCGGTCTGCGAGACCGGCGATTATATCGGCCTGGACCGCGATCTGCCCAGGCTGAAGGCCGGCGACCTGATTGCCGTCTCCACCGCGGGCGCCTATGGCGCGGTGCAGGCCGGTACCTACAACACCCGCTTGCTGGTTCCGGAAGTGCTGGTCGACGGCGACCGGTTCCACGTCGTGCGCCCACGCCTGACCTATGACGACCTGATCAGGCTGGATTCCGTGCCCGACTGGCTTGCATAGAAGCGCCGGAAACACACCGACCCGTCAAAGGGAGCAATCATGACGAACGGCATCACCGTCACACGCGAGCGCATTGCCGCGATGGAACCGCGCATCCGCCCCTATATCAGGCACACGCCGGTGCTGCGCGTCGACATGGCCGACTTCGATCGGCCGCCGCTGGCCGTCGACCTGAAGCTCGAATGCCTGCAGCATTCCGGCTCGTTCAAGGCGCGCGGCGCCTTCACCAACCTGCTGGAGCGTGCGGTCCCAAAGGCCGGTGTCGTCGCAGCATCGGGCGGCAACCATGGCGCGGCCGTCGCCTATGCCGCCATGCGGCTTGGCCACAAGGCGACCATCTTCGTTCCCGAAGTGAGCCCGGCAGCCAAGCTGGAACGGATCCGCTCCTATGGCGCCGAGCTGATCGTCGGCGGCGCCCGCTATGCCGAAGCGCTGGCCGCCAGCGAACGGTTCGCCGAGGAGACCGGCGCCTTGCAGATCCATGCCTTCAACCAGGAGGAAACGCTCGTCGGCCAAGGCACGCTCGGGCTCGAAATCGAGGCCGATTTGCCTCGGATCGACACGCTGCTGGTCGCTGTCGGCGGCGGCGGTCTGATCGGCGGCATCGCTGCCTGGTTCGCGGGCCGCATCCGCATCATCGCCGTCGAGCCGGAAGGAGCGCCGACGCTGCATCGCGCCTTCGAGGCCGGACACCCCGTCGATGCGCCGGCCGAGGGCATCGCCGCCGATTCACTGGCGCCAAAGCGCGTCGGCGAAATGATGTTCCCGATCGCCGAGGCCTATGTCGAACGCTCGATCCTGGTCGGCGACGACGACATCGTCGCCGCGCAGAAGGCGCTGTGGAACCGAACCCGCATCATCTCCGAGCCGGGAGGTGCGGCCGCCTTTGCCGCGATCCTGTCGGGCCGCTATGCGCCGGCACAGGGCGAACGGGTCGCCGTGCTGGTCTGCGGGGCGAATGCGGATCCCACTACCTTCTAAAGGGCCTGCTGCCTTCTAAAGCGATGCAGGATGGAACTATAACGGTCCACTTCACGTTTTTTCGAACCGCCTCGCCTTTGCCGTGTTTGCTGGTATTCTTTGAGTCGTGAGGCGTCGGGCTATCTGCCCGCTCCACAGCATGATCCCGAAACATGGAATCCCTTTCGGAACAGATCATGCTCAAAGGGATAGGGCCGCATCCCGGTTTCGGGATGCGGCCCTATCCC
>NZ_RZRP01000617.1:0-3842 GCF_003997795.1 Mesorhizobium sp. M7A.F.Ca.US.005.03.2.1
GCGTCGCCGCCCAGCCGCCATGCACGCTGCCCAGCGGGTTGAGATGGCGCTCGCTCGGCATGCCACGAAAGACAGCGCGCCCTTCCGAGACTTCGGTGAGAGTGAAATTCAGCTGAAAGGAAATCGGCGGCGCCGGATACTTGCCGTCGACGATGCGCTGCAGCAATTCCAGACCGGTGTATTTCAGGATATCGGCGTGCGGAATGGTGCCGAGCCCGAGCGGTGAGACCCGGCCAGGATAAAGTTCGACCTCGCTCATGTGATGATTTCTCTGGTTGCGTCCTCGCCAGCTATGGCCTTGCCGCGCGCGTGATGTTTGCGCAAGGCGGCGAGGAAGCCGGTACGAGCGTCCGGCGGCTCGATGCCGCGCGGCTCATAGACATGGCGGTTGAAGAAGAAGCCGGTGAGCCGGAAGGCGTCGTCGACATCAGCCGCATCGGCGCGCAGGCCGGAGCCGCGCTGTAGGAAGGCCGGCAGAGCCAGCATCTTGTCGCGCCATGGCAAACCGGCTTCGCGCGATACCGCGCGTCCCGACTTCGGCGAGACATAGGCCAGGTCCTGTCGCGTGCCGGTGGCGGCACATCGACTGAGATCGAGGCCGAAGCCGAGTTCGTCCAGCACCAGAAGCTCGAAGCGCGCCACCAGTTCTCCGGCAACGTCGGCGTCGTCGAGATGGACGATCATCACGGCAAGCGTTTCGTAGAGACCTTCATGCGCGTCGCGCTCGGGCAGCAGGCGCAGATGCGCGGCCATGGTCTGCAAGCCGTAGACGGCGACGGCGCTGTCCATCAACCGGGCAGCATTCATCTCGATCGCTTCGGCCTGGAACGTGCCGAGATGTTCATCAAGGCGCGCACGCCACAACAGGTCGACGCGATTGCCGGGCTGGAGGACGGGCTGCTGTTTGCGCGAACGGCCGCCGCGAACAAGGCCGAGATGACGGCCATGCGCTCGCGTCAGCACCTCGAGAATGGCGCTGGTTTCGCCATGCTTGCGGGTGCCGAGAATGATTCCCTCGTCGCGCCATTCCATTTCAGGAGCTTTTCACCGATCGGGTGGCGAAATCAAGGTATGGGCTTGGCTCCTGGGTAACTCTCACACCAATGCATAAAAAACCGCCCGCAGCGATGTGCTGCGGGCGGGCTGGTGAGGTCAGTCGATCTGCTAGAAATTGCGCTGGAAGCGGACGATGCCGCCGACGCTGCTCTTCTTGTCGGCCTTGGTCCAGTTGTTGAAGTCGAAGTCGTCGAATTTTCCTGCATTGAGGTAATCGACTTCAGTCGTGACCGTAAAGCCGGGCACAATGGTATAGGCAACGTTGGCAGCGACGCCGAGGTTCTTCCAGTCGTCATAGGAAATCTGGGCGTTGAACGAGGTCTTCTCGTTGAACTTGTAGGTGCCGCCACCCCAGACTGCCCAGTTACCGCCCCACGGCTTGTATTGGGTACGGCCTGTGCCGAAGTCGTTGATGTTGTCGTTGGTGCCGTAGCCGCCCATGACGAACAGCGTCAGTTCCTTGCTGACGTTGACGTCCAAACGGACCTTGCCGGCCACTTCCTCATAGTTGCTGTCATAGGCCACGACGCCAGTGATCGCACCCCAGTCGCCCTTGTACTTCAAGCCGCCGACGACATGCGGAACATAGCTGTCGATGGTGTTGACGGCGGTGCCTTCCTCAAGCGAGACCACGCCCGTGAAGCCGCTGCCAGCGTCGAAGTAATAGCTGATGAGATTGGTATCCTTGACACCATACGGGATGAGCGTGTCCTGGATGACATTGCCGGCATAACCGATGAACTGGTCGTATACCGTTTCATCCTTACCGACGCGCAGACCACCGAGCTGGATCCAGGCGAAATTGAGGGTGGTGGTCTTGTTGCCGGCCTGCCAGCCGGTGCCGTCGCCTGTATAGTCGCCGGAGGAGTTGCCGAACTGGAAGCGAGTTTCGGTAAAGGTCTTCAACGTGCCGAGTTCGGTTTCCTGGCCGGTATAAGTCCTCAGCGTGAAGCGCATGTTCTTGTAATAGGTGTCGTGCCTATCGCCGTCCATGTGATCGGCAACGTTGTTGGCGCCATCGAGCGAGCCGGAATCGCCGACGCCCATGTCGTAGCGGAGATAACCGCCGATGCGCAGGCAGGTCTCGGTGCCCGGAATATAGAAGTAGCCGGCGCCGTAGACGTCGCAAATCTTGACGTATTCGGCCGGTTCCGGTTCGGCGACGACGACAGCGTCGGCGGCGCGCGCGCCGCTGACCGCGATCAGGGCCGCGGCTGAGCCGAGAAGGAGGCTCTTGATGTTCATTTTCTGACCTCTCCAGTCATAGTTATAAATGGCTTCGGATTTGTGGCTGGCGGCAATGTTTTCCCGCCTCACCCCCACAACGAAAAAGGCTCACACCGCTCGCCCTTTTCAGCGGCGAACATACCCATCGATCATCTGCCTTCAATGACGATTTCCGAAATAATGCCAATTCCGTGAACAGATTAATGCTGTGTTGCACAAATAACACTTTCCGTGACGGCGAATGGCACAAGTGGCACAACGTCACATATTGAATATATATATGGGATACTTTCGCGGCCAAATATAATTCAACGTTTTATATTTCTAAAAATACCGCACAATGTGGAATATCTACCTGGTTTTCGCCGACATCGACCTGAATCTTGCCGACCCCTCTATCGCCAGGTGACGCCCATTCGCCAATCTCACTCTGATGCCGAGGCGAAAAGCGGGATGACGCTTCCAAGCCTGTCTGCTTCTTCCAAGACGATCGAAACCCTGGAGCGCTGTGGCGTCCCCGATTGTGACAGCAGCCAACCGTTCAAAAACGATTCCTCCGTGACGCCTCTCAGTCGACCTTGGCGACACGGGCGACGTGGTCGTCCGCCTCGATCAGGCGGATTGGCACTCCCGGGAAGCATGCGTCGGTCGGAATGTCCCTGGTCGCGCCATGCGACGGCGGATGTTTGGCGACGGGACTGGGTTTTGGTTGGCTAGAGCGGCTTATCGTTCGGCGCTTCACGCTCGCGCGCGCGGTCGGCAAGGACTTCATCGATCACGTGACAGGATTTCTCAACCTCAACAGGGTTGGCGTCGATCTGTCCAGCGACCGTGATCAGCGCCTTCCAAAGCGTCCAGCCACGACCGCGCGCCCACATCGCCCCGTCGGCCGGAAGGCCGGCACGAAACGCCTCCCGGCTTTTGCCTTCAAACAGCGTCCACGCAATCGCCAGATCGCAGGCGGGATCGCCGACGCCGGAGGTTCCGAAGTCGATCACCGCGCTCAATCGGCCTTGCCTGACCAACAGGTTTCCCCAACTGACGTCACCGTGGAACCAGACCGGCGCACCGTGCCATTGTGCGGCAAGTGCTGCCTCCCACACCGCACTGGCTGCGGCCGTGTCGATCTTGCCTTCGAGGGCGGCAATCGCTTGCCGGGCCTCGCCATCGTAGACGCTGAGTGCTCCGCCGCGAAAGAAATTGTGCTGTCCCGGCGCCGGTCCACCGGTGGCATCGATACGCTGAAGGGCGACCAGGAACGCGGCCAGGTCGGTCGCAAATTGCGGCAGGCTGGCAATCCGCTCGCGCTCTGCCGTCTCGCCTTCGATCCAGCGGTAGACGGACCAGTGCCAGGGATAGCTTTCGGCCGGAACTCCCATCGCCAGCGGCACCGGGATCGGCAGCGGCAGCAGAGGTGCGAGCCTCGGCAGCCAGCGATGCTCCTTTTCCACCTGCAGGGAATAGGCCGCGGCGCTTGGCAGTCGCACGGTCATCTCGCCGCCCAGATGAAAGGTCCTGTTGTCCCATCCGCCTGATGCAACCGGCCTGACCGGAAGATC
>NZ_RZRP01000618.1:0-3837 GCF_003997795.1 Mesorhizobium sp. M7A.F.Ca.US.005.03.2.1
CCCACCAGCCGCTGAGCGGCTGGCTGATATCGCCGTGGTGGCGCTGTGCGGCATAGATGAAGGCCGGCGCGCCCGGACCGCCGTTGAGGTACTTGTACGTGCAGCCGACAGCGAAATCGGCATTTGCCTGATCGAGCTCGACGGGCAGGGCGCCGGCGGTGTGGCAGAGATCCCAGACGATCAGCGCTCCGGCCGCATGAGCCCTGCGCGTCAGCGCCGCCATGTCGCGCAGTTCACCCGATTTGTAATTGACGTGGTTGACCAGCACCACCGCGACGTTTTCGTCGATTAGCTCTTCGATGGTCGGCGCGTCGACGCCCGCGAGGCGCAGCAGGACGCCATCCCGGGTCGAGGCCACGCCTTCGGCGATGTACAGGTCGGTGGGAAAACTGTCACCTTCGGCGACGATGGCTGACCGGCCGGGCCGCATCTCCATCGCTGCGTGCAGCACCTTGTAGATGTTGGTCGATGTCGTGTCGCAGACGACGGTCTGGCCGGCCGCGGCTCCTATCAGGCGTCCGAGCTGGTCACCGAGTTCGATCGGCATCTCGAACCATCCGGCCGTGTTCCAGGCTCGGATAAGATCTCGGGCCCATTCCTGCGTCGCCGCCTGCTGCAGCTCGCCGAAAACGGCATGAGATGCTGCCCCCAGTGAATTGCCGTCGAGATAGATCACCCCCTCCGGCAGAATGAAACGGTCGCGCATGGCCCGCAGCGGATCCGTGGCATCCATCGCTTCGACTGCGGCGAGATCAGGAATTCCACTCATGGTCAGTCCCCGGTTGTTCGCGAAGGGTTCCCGCCACAGAGCGTCCCTTCAGTGAGCCTGTTCTCATTTCGATGATGTCAGAGCCGGGTGCGGATCGTCCACAGCTCCGGAAACAGCACGACCTCGAGCATTTTCTTCAGATACGAAGCACCCGACGTGCCGCCGGTGCCGCGCTTCAGACCGATGATGCGCTCCACCGTGGTGACGTGGTTGAAGCGCCAGCGGCGGAAATAATCCTCGAAGTCGACCAGCTTCTCGGCCAGTTCGTAGAACATCCAGTAGCGCTGCGGATCGCGGTAGATAGTCTGCCAGGCGACCAGGACCTCTTCATTCTCGGTTCGCGTCTCACGCCAGTCCGTGCGCCTGGCATCGGCACCGATGTCGAATCCGTTGCGCGCCAAAAGCAGCAGCGCTTCGTCGTAGAGCGATGGCTCGGCCAGAATGGCTTCCAGCTTTCCGCTGAGGTCAGGCCGATGCTTGTGAGGGCCGAGCATGGCCAGGTTGCGGTTGCCGGCCATGAACTCGATGGCGCGATACTGCCAGGACTGAAAACCCGAGGACTGGCCGAGCGCGTCGCGAAACTCGGTATATTCGCTGGGCGTCATCGTCCGCAGCACATCCCAGGCATTGTTCAGCTGCTCGAAGATGCGCGCGACTCGCGACAGCATCTTGAAGCTCGGCTCGAGCCGGTCGGCGCGGATCGAGCGGATCGCGGCGCCAATCTCGTGCAAAGCGAGCTTCATCCACAGTTCCGAGGTCTGGTGCTGGATGATGAACAGCATCTCGTCATGCGCCGACGACAGCGGCGTCTGCGCCTCCAGCACTTTCTCCAGGTGCAGATAGTCGCTGTACGACATGCGCTCGTTGAACGACATCTGTGCGCCTTCGGACGCCGGATCGTAGGGCTCGCTCAATTGACTTTCTCCGTGCGCAGCCGGAAGCGCTGGATCTTGCCGGTCTGGGTCTTGGGCAAAGCAGCAATGAATTTCACCGATCGCGGGTATTTGTAGGGCGCGATCGTCGCCTTGACATGGTCCTGCAGGCGCTTGGTGGTCAATGCGTCAGGCGCCACGCCCTGCACCAGCACGACATGCGCCTCGACGATCTGGCCGCGCTCGGCGTCCTCGGCGCCGATCACCGCGCATTCGGCGACGTCGGGATGTGACAGAAGTGCGGCCTCGACCTCGGGGCCGGCAATGTTGTAGCCGGCGCTGACGATCATATCGTCGGAGCGCGCGGCGAAATGGAAGAAGCCGTCCTCGTCCTGCGTGAAGGTGTCGCCGGTGATGTTCCAGCCGTCGCGCACGTAGTCCTTCTGCCTGATATCGGCCATGTAGCGGCAGCCGGTCGGGCCGCGCACCGCCAGCCTGCCGGTCGCGCCGCGCGGTACTTCGCGCATCTCGTCGTCGACGATGCGCGCCTCGTAGCCGCCGACCGGCTTGCCGGTCGACGCGGGCTTCATGTCGCCAAAGCGGTTGGAGATGAAGATGTGCAGCATTTCGGTGGCGCCGATGCCGTCGAGGATCGGCTTGCCGGTCTTTTGCGTCCACTCTTCGAAAACCGGAGCGGGCAAGGTTTCGCCGGCTGAAACGGCAACCCGCAGCGAAGACAAATCGGCACCTTCATCCATGGCCTTCAGCATGGCGCGGTAGGCAGTCGGTGCGGTGAAGGAGATCGTGGCTTTGTAGGTCTCGATGATGTGGATCATGTTGGGTGGCGTCGCCTGCTCCAGCAGCGTCGCCGCCGCACCGAAGCGCAGGGGAAAGATAGCGAGCCCGCCAAGGCCGAAGGTGAAGGCCAGCGGCGGCGAGCCGACGAAGATGTCGTCCGGCGTCACCTCCAGGATTTCGCGGGCATAGGCGTCGGCGATGATCAGGAGGTCGCGGTGGAAATGCATCGTCGCCTTCGGCACGCCTGTCGTGCCCGAGGTGAAGCCGAGCAGCGCGACATCGTCGCAGCCGGTGTTGACGGCGGTGAATGTCACCGGCTTGTCGAGAGCGGCACGATCGAGCTCGGCATCATGGTTGGCGGTGCCGTCGAAGCCTATGACCTGTTTGAGGAAGGTGCTGTCCTTGGCGCAGGCGGTCATCTCGTCCATCAGCCTGGTGTCGCAGAGCGCGACGGTGATTTCCGCCTTGTCGACGATCTTGGCCAGTTCGCCGGCGCGCAGCATAGGCATGGTGTTGACGACCACGGCGCCGACCTTGGTGGCAGCCAGCCAGCAGGCGACCATGGCGGGGTTGTTGGCCGAGCGGATCAGCACCCGGTT
Organism: Mesorhizobium sp. M7A.F.Ca.US.005.03.2.1; assembly: GCF_003997795.1. Lineage (NCBI taxonomy): Bacteria > Pseudomonadati > Pseudomonadota > Alphaproteobacteria > Hyphomicrobiales > Phyllobacteriaceae > Mesorhizobium > Mesorhizobium sp. M7A.F.Ca.US.005.03.2.1. The sequence continues at coordinate 3,039 of NZ_RZRP01000618.1, forward strand.
GCCGGGCTCGACGCCATAATTCTCGACCAGCGCGTGGGCGAGCCTGTTCGTCCAGTCCGACAGTTCCTTATAGGTGCGGCGGCGGCCATTGCCGATCAGGGCTGTGCGGTCGCCGAGGCCCTTCTCGACCAGCCGGTCGGTAAGTTCGACACCGGCGTTGAGGCGTTCGGGATAGTCGAAGCCGTCGAGCAGTATATCGGGCCATTGCTCCGTCGGCGGCAGGTGATCGCGCGTGAACGTGTCGATATGCGCTGAAGGCCCAAGCATGTCGCCGCTCTCCCGTCTGCTGCCTGGCCAATGCGCAATGCGCCTTGGCTGGATGTGGTGGATCCTAAGGTCCTGCTCTGAGGAGGCTTCGTGCTGCCCATGGCGCCTGCTCGGAGATGCGCCCAGAAGGGGTGAACATCTGCAGGTGAGGGCAGCACAGCAGACCTCCCATTGTCGGCTGTTCGTACGGGCAGGATCGCACCAGTCGAAATTTGTTTCAAGCCTAAAGTGTTTTTGCCCTGGAGCATTGACGCATGTCGTGGCGTTGGCCATTGCTGGCGGAGAAGCGATGCCGTTTTGGGGGAGGGCGCAGATGTTCGAACGTCACATCGTCGATTGGGATGATGCCTATGCCAACGGTGCGAACATCGCCGGCAGCGACCGTTGGCCAGCCGCCTGGGCGGAGCCAGCGGCAGCATTCCGCGATGCGCTCTCGGCAGAGAGCCGGGCACGGCTCGACATCGCCTATGGCGACGGGTCGCGCAATCGGCTCGATCTTTTCCTTCCCAAGGCCGCGCCCAAAGGACTGGTG
>NZ_RZRP01000619.1:0-3836 GCF_003997795.1 Mesorhizobium sp. M7A.F.Ca.US.005.03.2.1
GCTGCACAAAGGCGGCTTCGCCGAGATGCCGCAGCCGGAGCTCTCTGGCACGCCGCTGACCGGTTCGATCGCGGATTGGGCCGAGCAGATCGAGCAGGAAGCCGAAAACGAAGGACGTCTTGTCGCCAAGGGTGACGGCGGCAAATCGCCGAAGCCGTCGAAGAAGATACCCGAGCGCTCAAGCTCGCCGGGGCGCAGTTCGCGCGGCACCTCGATGGGTGGCGCGGCGTCAGCCAGGGAGCGCACGGCAGCCGGCCTCAATCCGGTCGCCGGCCTCGACATCTCGCTGGAGGACGCCGAGACCATGGCCTCGGGCAGCGTCACCGCGACGGTGGCGGCACTGTCGGCGCTGATCGAATCCGGCAATCCGCTGCACAAGGACGGCGTGCTGTGGACGCCGCACCGCCCTGCCCGCCCCGAAAAATCCGAAGGCGGCATCGCCATCAAGATGGTGTCGGAGTTCGAGCCGGCCGGCGACCAGCCGACCGCGATCAAGGATCTGGTCGAAGGCGTCGATAACCACGACCGCACCCAGGTGCTGCTCGGCGTCACCGGCTCAGGAAAAACCTTCACCATGGCCAAGGTGATCGAGGAGACGCAGCGCCCTGCCTTGATCTTGGCGCCGAACAAGACGCTTGCCGCGCAGCTCTATTCCGAGTTCAAGAAATTCTTCCCGGAAAACGCCGTTGAGTATTTCGTCTCTTACTACGATTATTACCAGCCGGAAGCCTACGTCCCGCGCACCGACACTTTCATCGAGAAGGAATCCTCGATCAACGAGCAGATCGACCGCATGCGCCACTCGGCGACGCGTTCGCTGCTTGAGCGCGACGACGTCATCATCGTCGCCTCGGTGTCCTGCATCTACGGTATCGGCTCGGTCGAAACCTATACGGCGATGACCTTCCAGATGCAGATCGGCGACCGGCTCGACCAGCGCGCGCTGCTCGCCGATCTCGTCGCCCAGCAGTACAAGCGGCAGGACATCAACTTTGTCCGCGGCTCGTTCCGCGTGCGCGGCGACACCATCGAAATCTTCCCGGCCCACCTGGAAGACCGCGCCTGGCGCATCTCGATGTTCGGCGACGAGATCGAGCAGATCACCGAATTCGACCCGCTGACCGGCCAGAAGACCGGCGAGCTGAAAAGCGTCAAGATCTACGCCAATTCGCACTATGTGACGCCGCGCCCGACGCTGAACCAGGCGATCAAGTCGATCAAGGAAGAGCTCAAGCACCGGCTGGTCGAACTGGAGCGGGCCGGCCGCCTGCTTGAGGCACAGCGGCTGGAACAGCGCTGCCGCTTCGACCTCGAAATGCTGGAAGCCACCGGCTCGTGCGCCGGCATCGAGAACTATTCGCGCTATCTCACCGGCCGCCAGCCGGGCGATCCGCCGCCGACGCTGTTTGAGTACATCCCTGACAACGCACTGGTCTTCATCGACGAAAGCCATGTCACCGTGCCGCAGATCGGCGGCATGTATCGCGGCGACTTTCGCCGCAAGGCGACGCTGGCCGAATACGGCTTCCGTCTGCCGTCCTGCATGGACAACCGGCCGCTGCGCTTCGAGGAGTGGGATGCCATGCGTCCGCTTTCGGTCGCGGTCTCGGCGACCCCTGGCGCCTGGGAGATGGAACAGGCCGGCGGCGTCTTCGCCGAGCAGGTCATCCGTCCGACCGGCCTGATCGATCCGCCGGTCGAGGTCCGCCCGGCCAAGAGCCAGGTCGACGATGTCGTCGGCGAGATTCGCGATACCACCAAGGCCGGCTACCGCACCTTGGTCACCGTGCTGACCAAGCGCATGGCCGAGGATTTGACCGAGTATCTGCATGAGCAGGGCATCCGCGTCCGCTACATGCACTCCGACATCGATACGCTGGAGCGCATCGAGATCCTGCGCGATCTGCGCCTCGGCGCCTTCGACGTGCTGGTCGGGATCAATCTTCTGCGCGAAGGCCTCGACATTCCCGAATGCGGCTTCGTCGCCATTCTCGACGCCGACAAGGAAGGTTTCCTGCGATCGGAAACCTCGCTGATCCAGACCATCGGGCGCGCCGCCAGAAACGTCGACGGCAAGGTCATCCTCTATGCCGACCAGGTGACCGGCTCGATGGAACGGGCGATGGCCGAAACCAACCGTCGCCGCGAAAAGCAGATGGAGTGGAACGCGGCCAACGGCATCACACCGGAATCGGTCAAGTCGCGCATCTCCGACATTCTCGATTCGGTCTACGAGAAGGACCACGTCCGCGCCGATATCTCGCAGTTCACCGACGGTGCCGGCGCCATGATGGGCAACAACCTCAAGGCCCATCTCGACGCGATGGAAAAGCAGATGCGCGATGCCGCGGCCAATCTCGACTTCGAGAAGGCGGCCCGCATCCGCGACGAGATCAAGCGCCTGCGTGAGATGGAACTGTCCATCTCCGAAGACCCGCTGGCCAAATACGCCGACATGGAAAGCCCGGCCTCCGGCCGCGAAAAGGGCAAGCACAACAAGGGCGTGGCCAAACATCGTACAGCAGAGGAACAGGAGCGTTTTCGCAAGCTCGACGCAGCGCGTGCCGCCGAAGAGGCAGCCAAGGCTGCCCGGCCCAACCTCTTCCGCAAGCCTGATCTCGACGAGATGGGCGCCGATGGCACTGTGCCGGTGAAAAAGCCGCTGTTTTCGAAACCCTCGATCGACGACATGGGTCCAGGTACCGACATGCCGACGCCGGCCGGCGCGGTGTCGCGCTCGCTGTTCAAGAAACAGTCGGCATCCGAGGCACATGGTTCCGATTTCGGCATTCCCGGGGACGCCACAAAGCCGCTGTTCAAGAAGAACTCGCTGGACGAGATGACGGTGCGGCGGACGGAAAAACCGATCGAAGGAAAAGTGCCGGCCAAGCCGCAGCCAATCTCCCCCCTCGTGGGGGACGAATCCGCCAAGCCAGTTGTTCGCCAGCGAACAGGCATTGGCTCCTACGAAGACCCCGCCGACGCCCGTCGGGAAAAGCGCCGGCCGGGTAAGACGGGTAGGCCGGGAAAGTAGCGCCTTCCCCTTCTCCCAGAAGGGGAAGGGAAGCGCTCCGCCGCCGCCGCATTCCGCCGACCCACTTGCCACCAGCCCCGCCTTTGGTGTAATCGCTCCCCACACTCGAACGTCTTGAAAGGAGGGCTCACGTGTTTACGTTTCATCGTCACCATCGTCAGCGTGGCCCGATTTCTGCCCTGCGAGCTTGCTTGCAGGGCTGACCAGGGACGGTCCGGGTTTTTCCCGCTTCGATTTTTTGGTCTGCCCTTCGTGGTGTTGCAACGCCGAGCCTGATGGCCAGCCTGCGCACCGTCAAAGTGCATTGAACCGGACTTTTCCTCCGGCAAGACCAGAGAAATCAAATGGCCCTGATCAGCCTCAAATCCCTCGGCGTCACCATGAGTGCGCCGCTGTTTGCCAATCTCGACCTCACCATCGGCACCGGCGACCGGCTCGGCATTGTCGCCGCCAATGGCCGCGGCAAGTCGACTTTGCTGAAATGCCTGACCGGCGGGATGGAGCCGACCTCCGGTGACATCACCCGCACGCGCGGCCTGCGCGTCGGTCATGTCGAACAGTCGGTTGCCCCGGTCCTTCTCACCCGTACGTTCCGGCAGGTGGTGGCGGATGCCTTGCGGTCCGAGCAGGCCGAAAGCGAGATGTGGCGTGTCGACGTGGTTCTGGATTCACTCGACGTGCCCGAGCCGATGCGCGAGCGGCCAATGCAGGCGCTGAGTGGCGGCTGGCAGAGGCTTGCGCTAATCGCACGCGTCTGGGTCACCGATCCGGACGTGCTGTTGCTCGACGAGCCGACCAACCA
>NZ_RZRP01000061.1:0-14111 GCF_003997795.1 Mesorhizobium sp. M7A.F.Ca.US.005.03.2.1
CCAGGGGCACGGCGCCGCGCCTGGATTTCTCGACAGGCGGCGGAAAGATGGCGAACATGCCCCCGGCGAAGCCGCCGGCTTTCGCGCGTGGCAGGTCGATATGGCCGCCCGATTTCCCCTCGATGAACAGTTTTTCGACGTCCGTGTCTTTCGACTGATGGAGTCTGAGCAACGTATCGTTGTGGCCGTCGAAGACGGGAACGCGATCGGTTTCGGTCATTGGGGGATCATTCGGTTCGTTTGTCGGCGCGGCTAAGATATATCCTATCTACTTAGGCAGGATGCGCCACCCGCGCAAATGCCAAAGCCGCCCCGGTGGGATGGCAGCCGCTTGCCGCGCCGTTTCCAAGCAACGAATCCCTACCGCTTCAGCACGTCGGCCCATTCCTGATGGCGGCGGAACTGGGCGTTGGCGAACGGGCAGAGCGGGATGATCTTCTTGCCCGCCGCACGCGCATCCTCGACGGCGCGGGTGACGAGCCGAAGCCCGGCACCCTGGCCGCGAAAGACGTCCGGCACTTCGGTGTGGTCGATGATGATCTGGTGCTCACCGATCTTGGTGAAAGTCATCTCGGCCTCGGCGCCATCGGGTCCACGCAGGACATAGCGGCCCTTGGAACCGCGATCCTCAAGTTCGATCTCAGGCAGTTGGTCAGGCATTGCTATGCTCCTTGGGCAGTATCGGCAAAGAACCGCCGTGCCGCCTCGATTTCGTTTGGCCGCACCTCGTGCCCGCCATCGTGCCATTCCACTGTGACATCGGCGCCGTCGGCACGCAAATAGGCCTCGAGCCGCGTGGTCAGGTTCGGTGGACAGATCGGATCGCGCTTGCCGGCGGTCACCAGGATATGGCGGCCGGCGAGGCTGCCCTTGACCTCAGGTTCGAACGGGATCAGCGGATGCATCAGCACCGACGCGTCGAACAGCGCTGGAACCGCGAACACCACCGAGGCCAGGACATTGGCGCCGTTGGAATAGCCGAGACCGAGCACGGCCGATGGCTTCGCTGCTTCAACATGGGCCTTGACGAAGCCCGCCATCTTGGTCGTCGCCCGCGCCAGGTCGTCCATATCGTAGATGCCCTCGGCGGCGCGGCGAAAGAAGCGCGCGGCACCTTGTTCCGACACATCACCGCGCGGCGAGACGATGGTTGCCTGGGGCGCGAGATCGCGCCCCAGCGACAGAAGCTGATTCTCATCGCCTCCCGTGCCATGGAAGACGAACAGCAATGGACCGCCCGGCGAACCGGGCAGCACCTTGTGGATGTAAGCGTCCTTGCTCATGGCCTCAGCCTTCCAACTTCTGCAGATGCTGTTCGAGATAGGGCCGCAGGTGCTGGTGCTGCGTCGGCAGCTTCAGCGCCTCGCCCAGATGAGCGGTATCCTCGTCGCGATCGAAACCCGGCTCGTTGGTGGCGACTTCGAACAGCACGCCACCCGGTGTGCGGAAATAGATCGCCCAGAAGTAGTCGCGGTCGATCACCGGCGTCACCCCATAGCCGGTGTCCATCAACGCCTTGCGTACTTCCAGCTGCCTGGCGCGGTTCTCGACCGCGAAGGCGACGTGATGGACGGAGCCGGCGCCGAGATCGGCGAAGGCAGTGCTCGGCAGCGATTCGATGTCGATGACATCGGCGCCATTGCCGTTCTTCACCGCCAGCCGCCTGAGATTGCCGGACTTGTCGACTTCCTCATAGCCCATGAACTTCAGCAGCTCTTCCGTGGCGCCGCCATCCTTCAGCCTGAGCGACACGGAATGAAAGCCTCGGATCGCCTCATCCGTGGGAACGCCGCCTTTCGCCCAGGGTGCTCTGCTGTCGCTCTTGCACTCGACCAGCGCGAAGCCGTCACCATCCGGTCCGGCAAAAGCCAGGCGCTTCTCACCGAAGGTTTCTTCGCGCGAGAGGCCGGTGACGCCCTCATCGGCAAAGCGTTTTTCCCAATAGCCAAGCGTGCCTTCCGGCACCGAGTAGACGGTGGTTCCGACTTCCCCGACCCCATGCCGGCCCTTGCCGATGTCGGGGAAGTGGAAATAGGTCATCACCGAACCCGGCGTACCGGCCTCGTCACCGTAATAAAGGTGATAAACATCGGGCGCGTCGAAATTGACGGTCTTCTTGACCGGCGCTGACCGAGTTTCCTGGTGAAGAAATCGTTGTTCTGGCGGGCATCCCTGGCCATCGACGTGACGTGATGCAGGCCCTTGATCTGGTCGAGCTTGCTCCTTCCCTTGGTACATGTGCGGCCCTCGCCGCTGTCCACGCCAATATGAGGATCAGGGCAGTTTCCGCAAAGGCGGCAAACACAGAATGGACTGTGTCATAAAAGTGAACGATGGAACAAGGTTCGTTCACCAATTGTTTCGCAGGTCAGACTTGCGCCATGGCCAGAATTCGGTTCCATAAACGGCGTTCGACATCCCGGGACAAAGGTATCGTGAGTGAGTGGAAAAGCCAGGCGGCCTAACATTCTCCTGATCACATGCGACCAGTGGCGCGGCGATTGTCTGTCCGCCGCCGGTCATCCGGTCGTGCAGACGCCGCATGCCGACGCTTTGGCCGCGGAGGGTGTGCTGTTCAACCGGCATTATGGCGGCGCGGCGCCCTGCTCGCCCGCCCGCGCCTGCCTCTACACCGGCCTCTACCAGATGAACAACCGCGTCTGCCGCAATGGCACGCCGCTCGACGCTCGCCACGGCAACATTGCGCTTTCGGCTCGCGCCCTGGGCTATGATCCGACGCTGTTCGGCTACACCGATGTGTCGCTCGATCCGCGCCTGCTGGCGCCGGGCGATCCGCGGCTGCAAAGCTATGAAGGCGTGCTGCCGGGCTTTACGGTGCGCCAGTTGCTGCCCGAGCATCAGAAGCAATGGCTATCCTGGCTGGAGCTGCAAGGTGTCGACGCCAGCGCCGGATCCCCCGACATCCATCGCCCGGTGGCCGACGGCGCGGTCGGGACCACCGTCAGCAACGCGCCGCCCGTCTACTCCGGGCAACAAACCCCGGCGGCCTTCCTGACCGGCGAATTCGCGCGTTGGCTTGGCGAACAGGAGCACGCCGCGCCGTGGTTCGCGCATGTTTCCTTCATCAGCCCGCACCCGCCCTTCATAGTGCCGGAGCCCTACAACACAATGTACGATCCGGCTGACGGCCCGGCCTTCCGGCGCGCGGCAAGCTGGCAGGAGGAGGCGGAAAACCATCCCTATCTAGCCTATGATCTCGGCCGGCAGAAACAGATGAAATTTCGCCCCGACGCCAGCGGCAAGGTGCGCGACTGGAGCGAAGACGATTTTCGCGTCCTCCGCGCGATCTATTACGGCATGATTTCCGAGGTCGACGCCCAGCTCGGCCGCATCTGGCAAGCGGTCAAGGCGGCCGGCGCGTGGGACGACACCATCATCGTGCTGACCTCGGACCATGCCGAGATGATGGGCGACCATTTCATGCTGGGCAAGGGCGGCTATTTCGACGGCAGCTACCACATTCCGCTGATCATCCGCGATCCGCGCCACGGCAAGGCGGCCGGCGGCAAGGTAGACAGCTTCACCGAAGCGGTCGACATTTTGCCGACGTTTCTCGACCTGCTCGGCGAAGAGCCCGCGCCGCATCTCGACGGCAGGTCGCTGAAGCCGTTCCTGAGCGGAGAGGCCCCGGCGGCGTGGCGCGATGCCGCGCATTGGGAGTTCGATTTCCGCTCGGTTGCCGCGGGCGAGGCCGAACGCCATTTCGGCATCGCCTCACGCCAATGCAATCTCGCCGTTATCCGCACGGAGCGTTTCAAATATGTGCATTTCGGCGGCAACCTGCCGCCGCTGCTGTTCGATCTGGAAAATGACCCGGACGAATTGGACAATCTCGCGGCCGACCCCAGCCATCTCGCCGTGCGTCTGGAATTCGCCGAACGGCTGCTCGCCTGGCGAGCCGAACATCTCGACCAATCGCTGGCACTGGCCGAATTGACCGAGAACGGCCTCGTCGGCCATGCCGCTGGCCTGCCTCCACGCCACACATGAACACAGGCCCGCATCGTTGCCGGCGCGGGCCTGTATCCGACTGGGTGGAAACTACCTGACGATCATGCGCTGCTGATCGCGCTTCTCGGCATAGCTGCCCTTGTCATAGGCGGTTTGTGCCTCGAGCTGTTCCTTGGTGAAGGTCGTGTACAGGTATTTGTTGCCCGCCTTGTCGGTCATGAATTTGAGATTATCCATGCCGACCGCGACTTCCTTCTCGCCAATGCCGAGGAAGCCACCGACATCGACGATCACCGCATCGGCCTTCTTGTCGGGCGCAAGCACGACATCGCCGATCTCGCCGACCTTGGCGTCGTTGGCGCCATAGACAGTCGTGCCCTTGAGGTCATCGGCGCGAATCTCACCAACCGGCATCTCGGTCAGCGTCGACTTGTCGATGGCTGCGGTCTTTGTCTGGTCCGGAGCCGAGGCATCGGGGGTCGTGGGCGCCGGAGCCTGTGCCGTCTTGTCGGACGGAGCGACGGCAGGGGCTGCGGCGGGCGCGACTGCTGCCGGCGCATTCGAAGCCGTCGTTGCCGGCGCAGGGTCATAGGCCTTGCGGTTGAAATCCGGCTGCGCCTGCAATTCTTCCTTGGTGGTCTGGGCGACCAGCCAGCGGTCGCCATTCTTCTCGGCCCACTGCGCCTTCGAGAAGTCATAGGTGACGTTCTTGGCGCCAAGGCCTAGGAAACCGCCGACGCCGATGACCAAGTACTGCGCCTTGCCATCCTTGGTCAGCACAATGTCGTTGACGTCGCCGATGTTCTGGGCGTCATCGCCGGTGCCGTTGTAGACGTTTTCCCCGATGATGTTGGTGGCGAGATTGCCGTCGGCGCGCTTGACTGGTTCTGCCGAAGCGGCGTTCATGTCGACAGGCTTTTGCGCTGTGTCCGTCGTCGCGGGTGCTGCCGGCGCTGTTGCGTCGGTCGATGCCGCAGGTGCTGGGGTCGGGCTGTAAGGCTTTTTATCGAATTCTGCCTGCGCCGTCAGTTCGTCCTTGGTCGTCTGGGCCACCAACCAGCGGTCGCCATTCTTTTCGGCCCACTGCAGTTTGCCGTAGTCGAAAGCAACGCTTTTGGCGCCGACACCCAGAAAACCGCCGACGTCGATGACAACGGATTTCGCCTGCCCATCCTTGTCGAACACGACGTCGCTGACCTTGCCGATGTTTTCGGCATCGTCGCCGGTGCCGTTGTAGACGGACTCACCGATGATGTTGGTGACGATGCTGCCCTCTGCGCGTGGCACAGGAGCGGCGGCGGGCTCCTGGACGGCGGGCGTGGCAGGCGCCGTATTTGTTGCGTTCTGCGCATAGGCGCCGGTCGCGACAAAGGTTGCGAGCGCCGTCGTGGCTAAAAGATTGCGGATCATGGTAGTCTCTCCTCGTGCCTGATCTCATGCGCCGCGTCTTCCTTGGGGAACGCGGCATCTACAGGTTCACAACGTCGTGACCGGGTCAGTTGTTCCGACAAAGCGCTGCGGTCCGGGAACGAAACCACGGAAATTATTGAGCCGCTGGGGTAGTCACCCCGTGGCAAGAGGAACCTTTCTGTCGACGCCGCGTTTCAGCCGTTGGCTGGGTATATCCCGGCCGCCTTTAGGCTGACCTGGTGGAGCGGGGCATGAGATTTGCAGCGGTGCTGAACCGGGACGGCGGCACTTTGCGCACCACCGACCTCGCTGCTTTCTCCGACAGGATGCATCAGACGTTGGAAACGGCAGGCCACTCGCTCAGCATCGAAATTGTCGCCGGCAAGGATGTGGTGGAGACGCTGGACAACGCCGCTTCGCGTCGCTCGGTCGACATCGTGCTGGCGGCTGGCGGCGACGGGACCATTTCCGCCGCGGCCGCCCGACTGATGGGCACGAAGAAGGCGCTTGCCATATTGCCAGCCGGCACCATGAACCTGTTCGCACGCGGGTTGGGCATTCCGCAGTCGCTCGACGGGGCGCTGAAATCCTTCGCCGACGGCGAAATCATTGCTGTCGATGTGGCGACGGCCAATGGCCAACCTTTCGTGCACCAGTTCTCGATCGGCATGCACGCGAAGATGGTGCAACTGCGCCAGAAGATGGAGTTCGGTTCGCGGTTGGGAAAGATCCGCGCCTCGGCCAAGGCGGCTTGGGCAACGATCAACAATCCACCTGCGATGAATGTGACGCTCAGCATCGGCGATGCCGAAATGGCGGCACGCATCACCGGCATCGGCATCACCAACAACTTATTCGGCGAAGGCCATCTGCCTTATGCCGACAATCCTGCGGGCGGCGTGCTCGGTGTCTATGTCACGGTGGCGAAGCAGCGCGCCGAACTGGTCAAGTTCTTCTTCAACATGGCGCGCGGCAAATGGCGCGACAACGAACATGTCGAAATCCACCAGACAAACAGAACGGTGCTGAAAATCCATTCGGGCAGCCGCAAATTTCGCGCCGTCATGGACGGCGAACTGGTCAGGCTTGACCGTGAAACGGTAATCGAGATCCAGCCTGGCGCACTGAATGTATTGGTTCCGGCGAGCGCGGCCCAGTCGAGAGCCGCCTGATGAGGTGCGACGCAACGGACAGGCCGGCTTTACCCGGCAGGAGCCTGCTCGGTGGTGTTGGGCGGTGTGGGCACATGCTGTTCATCGCTGTTAGGCGCCTTGATCAACACACCATAGATCTCGGCAATGCCCCATGCAGCAAACACCAGAAGCAGTGCGGCGATCAGGATCCGAAATCCATGCCAGCCCCATCGCCCCTGCCGCGCCTTGTTTTCTGGAATGATCTTGGCCATGCTCGATCCCTGTCTCATTCGGCACCAACTGGCGCGCCCGGCAAATCATGGTCGGGTAACGGTTCCTCGCTAGGATGGTTCCGGAAAAGCGTGCTGGCCTTGCACCAGCGCAAGCATGCGGCGACGAAGACCGGGACGAGGCAATTGGGGTGATTGGCAAGACGCAAACAGCACCCGATCTGCCGGCCGAAGTTGCGCTAGCAGTCATGGATGTCGACCGGCTGGCCGTGCTGCACGGATTGGAGATGCTGGATACGGCGGCCGACCCCGATTTCGACCGCGTCAGCAGCCTTGCCGCAGCGGTGATGCAGGTGCCGATGGCCCTGGTCACACTCGTCGACCTTGAACGGCATTGGTTCAAATCCTGCTTCGGCCTGGACGAGACCGAAACCGCGACCAACGTCTCCTTCTGCGCCCATGCGATTGCCGCCGGCGACGAGCCGATGGTGGTCGTGGATGCAACGGCGGACCCCCGTTTCAAGACCAACCCGCTGGTCACCGGAAAGCACCATGTCCGCTTCTATGCCGGCGCGCCGATGATCGTGGCAGGTGCCCGCATCGGCACGCTGTGCGTGCTCGACCGCGAGCCGCATGGTTTTCCATCCCGAGCCGAGCTCGACCAGTTGAAGGCGCTCGCCGGCCTCGCCGCCAGCCTGTTCACCCTAAAGGACGCAACCCGCAGCGGCGCGATCGCCGAGGCCGCACTTGCGCGCGAGGAAAAACGACGCGCCATCGCACTCGATGCGGCCTCGCTCGCCAGCTGGGCATGGGATATCCGCACCGATGTCATCGAATGCGACACATTGATGTCGGAGCTGTTCAACCTGCCGCGCTCCAACCGGCTGCGCGCACGCGACATCCTCACCGCCATCGATCCGCGCGACGTCTACCAGACCGAAACCCGCTTTCGCGACGCCTTGACCGGCAGCGACGACTATTTCGGCGAATACCGGGTGAAGGGCTTTCACCCGCCGCGCTGGCTCGCCACGCGCGGCCGTGTCATCGAGCGTGACGGCGACGGCAAGCCGACATTGATCTTCGGCGTCAATTACGACATCTCCGAGCGCAAGCTCGGCGACGAACGGCAACGGCTGCTGCTGCGTGAACTCAACCATCGCGTCAAGAACACTCTGGCGACCGTCCAGGCGCTGGCAACCCAGACCGTGCGCCATGCCCGCCAGCCAAGCCAGTTCCTCGAGGCCTTCGGCGCCAGGCTTCAGGCCTTGGGCATCGCCCACAATCTGTTGTCGGACCGCGAGTGGCGTGGCATCGGCATCAGTGAACTCGTCCAGATCGAGGTCAGACCTTTCGAAACGGCCGAGCAGCCGCGCATGACGATCTCCGGCGACGACCTGCTGCTGTCGCCCGACCAGGCCGTCGGGCTTGGCCTGATCCTGCATGAACTCGCCAGCAACGCGCTGAAATATGGCTCGCTGTCGGTGCCGTCAGGCAGGGTCGACCTCGGCTGGAGGACGCAAGGCAGGAAGGATGCCCGGCGTCTTGTGCTGACCTGGCGCGAAAGCGGCGGGCCGCAAGTCGCTCCGCCGGATCGGCAAGGCTTCGGCTCTATCCTCATTCGCCGCAGCCTGGCCAAGGTCATTTCCAGCGAAGTGACCCATGAATTCCGGCCGGAAGGCGTGTTTGCCGAAATATCGATGCCCCTGGAAGAGCTGTCGAAGTGATCTCCCAACAGCTCTATGTCCGCTCGCTCTCATCCGGATCGTCGGATTTCACATTCTCGCGGTAGATGGCGTAGGCCGCGAGCGCCACGGCCGGCCCCAGAATGGCGCCGAGACCGCCTTTTCCCTTGAGCAGGCTCGGCAGCACGGCGAGTGCGGCGGTGACGCCGATCGCCTTCATGTCGGCATTGCGGCGCTGCGCCCGGCGCCGGGCGCGCGAACCTGCGGATATCCGGTAGATCAGCAGGATAAGTCCGGCGAGCACCAGGAAACCGGCGCCAAACCCGAGCGCGGCGGCAAGCGAGCCGTAGCGCATCGCCGTCCAGATATAGGCGGCCCCGACCAGAAAGCCGAGACCGCAAAGCGCAGCGGCCATGGCGATCACATAGACGATTGCCGCCGTGCGCGCCCGATGAACGGCCGCCACGGTTTCCCCCGAGGCGAGGCCCGAGATCAGGGTTGCCAACATTCCCATCTGTAGCGCGACTAGCGACGCGCGATGAGCGCGAAAAGGAAGCCGACGCCAGCGGCGATTGCCAGTGACGTCACCGGCTTTTCACGCACGCTTGCCATCATCTGCGCTTCGATGTCCTTGGCATTGCTGCGCAAGCTGTCAAAGGCTGCTTCGCCCTGCGCGCGCAACTGCTCGACCCCTTCTGTCGCTGCACGGCGCGCGGTGCCATAGCCATGCTCGCCGGTCTTGGCCAGTTGTTTGGTGAGCTTGTCGATGTCGGCCTTCAACTGCCTGATGTCGGCTTCCAGGTCCGCATTTGCACGGGCGTCGGTTGCGGTCTTTCCTGCGGCAGTGGCCATGGCTTAACTCCTTGTGATTGCTCGGTTTCAAACGCGCTGCGCGCCTCATGGTTCCGGCACTGCGGACAAAGTAGCCGAAAACGCATCGGCGCGCACCCGATCCGCCGGCTTCGCAAAAAGACGCTTCCTCAGATTAGTGGCCGGCGCGCCTCGCCCAGTCCTTCCCAGCCGGCGAGCCGCTTGAGCCCTTCATTGTCGGAGACCGCGCAGCCGCCGTCGCGCCAGACGATCAGCTTGCGATCCATCAGCTTGCGGATCGTCTTGTTGGTGTGAACCAGCGACAGGCCGAGCGTATCGGCAATGTGCTGCTGCGTGATCGGTATCTGGACGGATTGGCTGCCATTCAGTCCGACGACCTTGGCCCGGCTGCCGATGAAGGCGATGAGATAGGCGGCGCGCTCGATCGCACTGCGGCGCCCGAGGCTGAGCAGATTCTCGTCCAGCATCCGCTCCTCGCGCGATGCGATCCAAGTGATGTCGTAGGCCAGCCCGGGATGATTGCGGTACAGCTCGTGCAGATATTCGCGCTCGAAAACACACAGCAGCATCGGTGAGAGTGCCTCGACGGAATGCTGCATCTCGCCCATCACACTGCCTTGCAGGCCGATCAGATCGCCGGGCATGAGATAATTGAGGATCTGGCGACGGCCATCCCGCAGCAGCTTGTAGCGAAACGCCCAGCCGGAGAGCACGGTGTAGAGATGGGCGCTATGGCTTCCCTCCACCAGCACCGTGTCGCCCTTGTCGACCGCGAGTTCGCCCTTCTTGAATTTGCTGATGAAGGCCAGCTCCTGTTTTTCGAAGTCGCGGAAAACCGGCAACGGCCGCAATGGGCAGTTCTCGCAGGGATATTGGCGGCTGGAGAAAGCGTTATTGTTCTGGACTGACATTTCGCCCCCTTCGAAAGCCCGCTCGACCCCCTTCGAAAGCCGCTCTTGGAGAGCCGCGTTTCAACGCGTTGCAAGGATTGAGGTTCCGCCCGCTGGCCACATGTCTTTTTTAAATGACAGCAAGCCAATTAGCGATCATGACTCCGGCGTTTCAAGGAGTCTTTGCCTGTGCCCACATTGCTTGACGGATTGCGGATTCTCGTTTTGGAGGACGAATTTCTCATCGCCATGGATGTCGAGCAACTTTGCCGCGATCATGGCGCCGATGAGGTGGTGATCGCCCGTGACCTGACCGAGGTCGATGGCCGGGAAGTCGCCACGCGATTCGATGCAGCCATTGTCGACTTGATGCTGGGCGGCGCCTCGACGATCGATTTCGCTTCCGGGCTGCGCGCGGCAGGCATACCTTTCGTGTTTGCGTCCGGCTATTCGGATGCCGATGAAATCAAGGCATCGTTTCCGGGCGTCAGGCTGGTTGGCAAACCCTACTCAGGCGAAGACCTGGTGCAAGCGGTCGCGGCGGCCTGCGGACGCGCTTGAGACGCGATCGCGGTCAGCTCGCCGGCGAACTCGTTACCTGGGCCGAAATCGCGTCCGGACCATACTCGTCCTCACCTGATATTTTCAGGATCTCCTGCAAGCGGGTACGGGCTCGGCTGACGCGGCTCTTGATCGTCCCCACCGCGCAGCCGCAGATCTCCGCGGCCTCCTCGTAGGAGAAACCAGATGCGCCGATGAGGATGATGGCTTCGCGTTGGTCCTCCGGCAACTGCTCCAGCGCCCCGCGAAAGTCCTTCAGGTCGAGTTGACCGTGCTGGGCCGGATGAACGGCAAGCCTGGCCGTCATGATACCGTCGCTGTCCTGCACTTCGCGCCCGCGCTTGCGCATTTGCGAATAGAACTCGTTGCGCAGGATGGTGAAAAGCCAGGCCTTGAGATTGGTGCCGGGCTGGAAGCTCTCATGCTTGTCCCAAGCCTTGACGAGTGTTTCCTGGACGAGGTCGTCGGCTTTATCGGCATTTTGCGTCAGCGACACGGCAAACGCGCGCAGACTTGGGATTGCCCCAAGCAGATCAGTCTTGAAGCCTTGTGAGACCGCGGCCATGCCTCAGTCCTTCTTCTGTGCGGGTTCAGCCTGTTCCAGTTGGCTAAGCAACTGGGAAAAGCGATCCGGCACATCGTCGGAGACCAGCGCGTCGTAATATTGTTTGAGTTTGCGTCCGATTTCGGAGTTCGGCCCAAGAGCGTCACCAGAACCGTTCCGGCGCCTGCTCTCGGCGCCAGTCAGAATATCTTTCGTCATATCCTTCATTTTGCCCTTGTATTCCCAGCGCTCAAGCCGCTCTTACCGTACTCAACACAACGCAAGCGGCGCCCTCGTCTGGTTGCCCATCCCCACCACAAACGCCACTCCCCGGCTTTTGTTCCGTCGAGGTGGAACTTTTTCAAAAAATCCGCGTTATCACGGCTTGCAGTCAGCTTGACCTGCTACGCAATCGCGTCATTCTGAGGGAGACGTCTTACCATGAGCTTATCCGCCACCATCGCACCACATCTGCCCTTCCTGCGCCGCTTCTCGCGGGCTGTTTCCGGGTCGCAAGAGAGTGGTGACGCGCTGGTCGCTGCGATGCTTGAAGCCATCATCGCCGATATCGAGATATTTCCCGAAGCATCGAGCGACCGCATCGCGCTGTACAAGGTTTTCGCCAAGCTTTTCACATCGGTCGCCATCCGCGTTCCACAGGAACAGGCGCAATCGGCGTGGGAACAGCGCACCGCCGCCAATCTGAATGCGATCGCGCCGCGGCCCCGTCAGGCCTTCCTGCTCGTGGCGGTCGAAGGCTTCAGCGAGGAGGAAGCGGCTGAGATCCTTGACGTCGGTGATCAGGAGTTTTCAGAGTTGCTTGCCCAGGCGAGCAACGAGATATCCCGTCAGGTGGCAACCGACGTTCTGATCATCGAGGATGAACCGCTGATCGCCATGGATATCGAAGAAATGGTCGAGAGCCTCGGGCACCGCGTCGTTGGAACGGCGCGCACCCATGCCGAGGCAGTGATGATGTTCGGCAAGACGCGACCGAAGATGGTGCTGGCCGACATCCAGCTTGCCGACGGCAGTTCCGGCATCGAGGCCGTGAACGAAATCCTGTCATCGACGTCGGTGCCGGTCATCTTCATCACCGCCTTCCCCGAACGCCTGTTGACTGGTGAACGACCGGAACCGGCCTTCCTGGTCACCAAGCCGTTCAATCCCGACATGGTCAAGGCGCTGATCAGCCAGGCACTGTTCTTTGACCGGCAGGCGAAAGCCGCCGCATAGTCGGGAATTGGGAGTGGAGGAATTGACGAACCCAAGGCGATAGCCTCGCTCCCGAATCTCTCCAGATGATCAATTCGTCACTTCGTGCCGCCTGATGCACCCGGGCGGCGAGGTGAATTCCTGCGGTTCCGCTCGAACGATTTGCAAGCACGGTCTTTTTCGGCAAAGGGTGGGAACAAACCGCAACCACCCACGTTTTCATCGCACCATTCGAAGGAGATGGATCATGCTTTACTGGGCGCTCGTATTTCTCGTCGTTGCCATCATCGCCGGCGCGCTTGGTTTCGGCGGCATCGCCGGTACCTCCGCCGGCATAGCGCAGATATTGTTTTTCATCTTCCTCGCCTTCCTGGTCATTTCGCTTCTTGCGGGCCTGTTCAAACGGGCTTCGTAAGGACGGACGGCCGAACACTGGAAGCCGCACCCCTCAAACGGTTTCCAGCCACCGCCGGGCGGTGTCCCTCAAAGGACGCCGTCCGGCGGACCGTTTTTGGCGGCGGGTTTTCCGGAAACCTGTTTGGAACCCATTCAACGATGAGCCGTTCAGCCTGAATTGGGTGGACAGATTGGCCGATGGGTTCCAGGACCGGAAACAGGAAAGACGCCGTGCAAAGCGATGAAGTCATCGCCCTCCATCCCGCCGACAGCGGCATGCAGCTCGGCCGTGCTCTTCTTCACGCGTTGCACAATGCCGGCATTTCCGTTCTCTACCAGGATCGCGAGATGAAAACCGTATGGGCGCGCAACATGCGTGCGCCCTGGGTTTCGGACACCGCCGACAGCATCGGCATCCTGCCGGAGGCGCAGGCCGACCGCATCGGCGCGGCCAAGCGCGACGTCATTGCATCCGGCAACCCCCAACGTCTCGAGATCAGCGTTCCCGTCGAGGATGGCAGCCGCTGGTTCGAAGTGTGGATCGATGCCGATCACGGCGATGGTGGCACCGTGCAAGGCGTCGTCACCACGATGGTCGAGACGACGGAGCAGAAGCGCCGCGAGCAGACCCTGACGACGCTGTTGCGAGAGGTGAGCCATCGCTCGAAAAACCTGCTGGCGATCATCCAGAGCATAGCCACCCAGACCGGCCGCTACTCCGACAGCATCGGCGATTTCCTGACACGCTTTCGCGGCCGGCTGCAATCGCTGGCCTCGTCCCAGGATCTCGTGACCTCTTCCAACTGGCGGGGTGCAGCACTTCGCGAACTCGTGTCGGGCCAGGTTGGCCGCTATGGCGGCGATCCGGTTCGCAGCCTGAGGTTTCAGGGGGCAAACCCCTATCTCAATCCCAACGCTGCCTTGCATATCGGCCTTGCGATGCATGAACTCGCCGTCAATTCGGTGAGCTACGGCGCCCTGTCGCGGCCCGGCGGGTACGTCAATGTTACAGCCAACCTGACCGCCGACGACACGGGAACCTCCCTGTCCCTGACATGGGCGGAGGCAATCGGCGCCAGTGATGTCAGGCGTAGCGAGAAGCGCTTCGGCAGCGTCGCACTCGAACGGGTCGTGCCGGCGTCACTGAACGGAACGGCGACGCTCGAAATCGCGGCTGGCCGCCTTGAATACCGCCTTGTCGTTCCGCACGGCAATTTCGAGACGGATTGAGCGACCTTCCTTAACCC
>NZ_RZRP01000620.1:0-3826 GCF_003997795.1 Mesorhizobium sp. M7A.F.Ca.US.005.03.2.1
CCTGCGGATTGCGCACGATGGCGCGGCCCATGGCCACGCGCTGGCGCTGGCCGCCGGAAAGCTGGCGGGGATAGCGCTTCAGATAGGGATTGAGGTCGAGGATGTCGGCGGCGCGCTTGACCCGCTCGGCGACCACGGCCGGATCGGTTTTCCTGAGCTTGAGCGCGAAGGCCATGTTCTGCTCGACCGTCTTATGCGGATAGAGCGCATAGTTCTGGAACACCATGGCGATGTCGCGCTTGGCCGGCGGCAGATGATTGACGACGCGGTCGCCGATGGCGATCGTGCCGGCGGAGACGGTCTCCAGCCCGGCCACCATCCTGAGCAGCGTGGACTTGCCGCAACCCGAGGGGCCAACCAGCACCACGAACTGTCCGTCCGATATATCGACGCTGACTTCGTGCAGAACCTTGACCGTTCCAAAGGCCTTGGCCACCTTGCTGATCGCGACTTGCGCCATGTCTCCCCCATCGGCTCCATTAGCCGTAGGCGCAGAAGCTAACCAACGCGACCTGCCAGGGCAAGTCGGTCCCTTATAGATAAAAACCAGCTCTCGTTGACACGGCGTTGGGTTGTGAGAATAGTGGCAGGCGCTGGTCAAAAATGTCGGTGCCCGATCCGCAATCGGAACCTCAATCGACGCAGGGTGGGGTCCTGCCTAATTCGTTTCCGAAACGGGAGCATCGTTGGCGCTCCGGCGTCCGACAGTTGGCCGATTTATTCACACTGATGTTCTGGGAGGAATAGGCGATGAGAACGGGTCTTTACGACAAACTGGTTCGAGCCGGCGCCACAAGGCGCGACATATTGAAGGGTGCGGCAAGCATGGCCGCGATCGCAGCCGCATCCGGCGCCGGACTTGGCGCCTTGACGCGCCCGGCCTCCGCGGCAAGCGAATTGCGCACAAAAATCCTGCAGATCCCCGGCGTCGGCAAAGGCCAGCCGACGGACGCCGATTTCCAGAAGGTCGGTGAACTCTGCCTCGAAGCCACCAAGGCCAATGTCAAGGAAGGCGAATTCGCCGGCGTCGAGCTGACCTTCATGGGTCTCAACAACCAGAACCTGCACAATGTGCTGTTCCGCGGCTTCCTGAAGCCATGGGAGACCTATACCGGCGCCAAGATCAACTGGATCGACCTGGCGCAGGCCGACTACAACGCCCGCCTGCAGCAGTCGATCGCGACCGGGACCGTCGACTTCGACATCATCGAAATGGGCGCGCCGTTCGAAGGCGATGTCTGCGGCAAGGGCCTGACGTCGGAAATGCCCGACTGGGTCAAGACCCAGATCGATTTCGACGATCTGGTCAGCTATCTGAAGCCGCCGGTCGGCACCTGGGACGGCAAGCAATACCGCGTGACCGTCGACGGCGACGCGCACAACTTCAACTACCGCACCGACGTGTTCGCCGATGCCGACCTCGCCAAGGCCTGGAAGGACGGCGGCGGCGAAGGTGAATGGGGCGTGCCGAAGACCTGGCAGCAGGTTCAGGCGGTGACCAAGTTCCTGAAGGGCAAGAAGCTCAAGGACCAGGACGTCTATGGCTATCTCGACGCGCCGAAGCCCTGGGGCGGCTTCGGCTTCTATTTCCTTGGCAGCCGCGCCACCGCCTATGCCAAGCACCCCGACGACAAGGCCTGGCTGTTCGACGCCGACACGATGAAGCCGCGCGTCAACAATCCGGCCTGGGTGCGCGCAATCCAGGACGTCATCGACGCGCTGCCCTCCGAACCCGCCGACCAGATCAACGCCGATCCGAACACGACCGCCTTCCAGCAGTTCCTGGCCGGCACCGGCTCGATGGTCACCTGGTGGGGCGACGTCGGCTCCAACGTCAAGACCAACGACTCTTCCGTCGTCGGCGACGTCACCGGCTTCTCGATCCTGCCGGGCTCGGACGATGTCTACAATGCGAAGACCGGCGCCTGGGACAAGCTCGCCAGCGGCCCGAACTATGCGCCCAACTGCGCCTATCTCGGTTGGGGCGTCTATGTCATGGCCCGCGTCGATGCCGACGAAAAGAAGAAGAAGGCGGCATGGTCCGCTGCAGCCCATCTCGGCGGCAAGGACCTGTCGATCTGGACGGCGATGTATCCGTCGGGCTTCCAGCCTTACCGCAACTCGCATTTCGACATTCCCGAATGGGTGGCGGCCGGCTACGACGAGGCCTTCATCACCTCCTACCTCAAATCGGAATCCGACAGCTACAACCATCCGAACGCGGCGATCGAGCCACGCATCCCCGGCATCTTCCAGTACTACAGCGCCGCCGAGGACATCCTGGCCAACACTTTCGCGGGCAAGATGAAGGCGCAGGAAGGCGCCGACGCCATCGCGGCGGCATGGGAGAAGCTGACCGACCAGATCGGCCGCGACAACCAGATCAAGCTCTACAAAGCTTCGCTCGGCATGTAGGCTGGCCTATGAACCGTGGTCCGGCGGCAACGCCGGACCACTTTAGACAGGCTCCGGCTCCTCGAGAGCCTTCAAACGGGCGAGATTTGTGGCTGACCAGACATCGACCGCGAACCCGTGGCCGGCAGATGCCGGCACTTCCGATCTGATCTCTCCAGGCCGTAAACGCCTTGGCTGGGCGCTGATGGCCGCTGCGACGCTTGGCCTGCTGGCGACGATCGTGCTGGAGATCCTCTACAAGGGTAGCCCCGATACGATCGGCTTCGAGACCTGGCGCCCCGTCGTCTATGCCTATGTTCTGTGGGGCGTGGCGATCGGTGTCGGCCAGGTGCTGACGCGCGGCGAAGACGGCCAGCGTGCCCTGTTCCTGCTGCCGGCGCTGCTGTTCACCATCGCCATGGTGATCTTCCCGACGCTGTTCGGTTTCTACATCGCGCTCACCGACTGGAACCTCAGTTCCTTCAGCGGCCGCCGGTTCAACGGGCTCGACAATTTCTGGCAGATGCTGGGCGATCCCTACTACCGCAACGCGCTGTTCAACATGGTGCTCTACGTGCTGGCGGTGGCGGTCGAATATGTCATTGCCTTCGGCTTGGCGCTGCTCCTCAATGCCCAGATCCGGGCGCGAAAATTCTTCCGCGTCGTCTTCCTGATGCCGCTGATGCTGTCGCCGGTCGCGGTGTCGTGGATGATCGGCAAATCGCTGATGGAATACAGGTTCGGACCGGCCGCAACGCTGGCGCGCCATCTCGGTTGGGAAAATCCCGCCTTCTTCTCCGATCCGATCATCGCGCGCATATCGATCATGATACTGGATGCCTGGACCTTCATTCCGTTCATGATGATCATGCTGCTGGCCGGGCTGCAGGCGATGTCGCGCGAGGTGCTCGAAGCCGCACGCGTCGACGGCGCCAATGCGTGGCAGACCTTCTGGCAGGTCACCTTCCCGCTGATGCTGCCGGTGTCGGTGACGGCGGTGGTCCTGCGCATCATCTTCAAGCTGAAGCTTGCCGACATCATCATCACCGTGACGTCCGGCGGCCCCGGCGGCGCCACCGATTCCGTGTCGAGCTTCATCTACCGCGAATACCGCGACCGCTCGAATGTCGGCTACGGAACCATGCTGGCGATGGCCTATCTGGTGATCATCGTCGTGTTCGTCACGTGGTTGTTGAAATTTGCCAACCGTTTTGTCCGCAATGTCAATTAAAGCAAGATGGGGGTGAATTGAGCCCGATGAGCGTTCAGACCACCGAATATGTCGCCTCGGAGATCCGCTCGCCGGCGAGCTTCCTCGCCAGCCGCGTCTTCATCTATGGCGCGCTGGCCTTCTGGGCGTTCATCTGCCTGTTCCCGATCTATTGGACGATCACGACCTCGTTCAAGACCGCAGTCGACGTCACGCAAGGCC
>NZ_RZRP01000621.1:0-3822 GCF_003997795.1 Mesorhizobium sp. M7A.F.Ca.US.005.03.2.1
GCAGACGGTCGGCACACCCCTGCCGGTCGCCGCGATAGGGCCTTTTTGCCAGTTCGCCCTCGGTCGTCTTCGGCTCGACGGCGGTGGCGAGCGCCCAGTGGCGCAGGCGATCCGCTTCGGCGGTCGAGAGTTTGAGCCGCTCGGCGAGCGTCTTCATGCGAGCGGCATCGGGCGGCACGATCGCTTCCAGTCTGAGCAGCGGGTCGGGTGCCCAGCCCAGATCCTTGCCGGCCTTGGCCAACCCATGGATGGCATCGATACCCCATTTCTCGCTTTCCGGCAGCGCCGCGGTCAAGACACCTGCCTGCCGCATCCAAAGCAGCGCCCGTGACGGATCGGGCGCCGACAAAAGTTTCTTCAGTTCCGACCAGATGCGCTCGGACGAAAGCTGGGCCAGCCCTTCCTTCAGACGGGCGCAGGCTTTCAGCCCCTCGGCGTCGGGCCGTCCGTCGCCGTACCAGGCGAAGAAGCGGAAGAAGCGCAGGATGCGCAGGTAGTCTTCGCGAATGCGCGCTTCCGGGTCGCCGATGAATCGCAGCCGGCGCGCCTCGATGTCGGCAATGCCGCCGACCAGGTCGACCACCTTGCCATCGGCCTCGGCATAGAGCGCGTTGATGGTGAAGTCGCGCCGCTCGGCATCGAGCTTCCAGTCGCGCCCGAACGACACTTTCGCGCGCCGCCCGTCGGTTTCGATATCGGCGCGCAAGGTGGTGATTTCATAGGGCTTTCCGCCGGCAACCACGGTGATCGTCCCATGCTCGATGCCGGTTGGCACCGCCTTGAACCCTTCCGCTTCGGCGCGGCGGAGGGTTTGCTGCGGCAAGCAGGTGGTGGCGATGTCGATGTCGGCGACCGGCTGGTCCATCAGCGTGTTGCGCACCGCGCCGCCGGCGACTCGCGCCTCTTCACCGCCTTCGGCCAATGCGAACAGCAGGCGCTGTAGATGCTTGTCGGTGAGCCAATCGGCCCTGCCCGCGATCGAGACACTCACGCATAGAGCCTTTCATAGAGAGTACGAATGATGCCGGCGGTGACGCCCCAGATGCGCCGGTCGCCGTAAGGCATGTCGTAGAAGAACCATTCGAGATCGTTCCACATACGGCTGTCGCGCTTGTGGTTGGCCGGGTCCATCAGGAAGCGCAGCGGCACTTCGAAAGCGGCATCGACCTCGTCTGCGTTGAGCGTCAGTTGGAAACCGGGCCGCACGATGCCAAGCACCGGGGCGATGCGGTAGCCGCTGCCGGCGACATAGTCGGGCATGCGGCCGATGATCTCGATGCCATCTCGGCCAAGCCCGATCTCCTCGAAGGTCTCGCGCAGCGCCGCCGCCTCAGGGCTCGGATCGGTCGGATCGATAGTGCCGCCGGGAAAGGCCACCTGCCCCGAATGGCTGCGCAGCTTTTCGGCCCGTTTGGTCAGAAGAACCGTCGCATCGCCCTCATGATCGACCACCGGGATCAGCACCGCGGCATTGCGCAGCGCCTTGCCCTGGTTGAGGCGCGGATGGCCGGGGTTGAAGCGATGGTCGCCATAGTCGTCGTCGCCTGCATGTGCATCGGGCTGCACGGCAAAGCGCGCGCGAAAATCCGCGGATGAAAACGGCGCCGGCGTCACCTGGTCCATCACGCGCTCAGCCGCTTCAACTGGTCCGCCGGCATGATCGGGAACACGGCGCCCTTGGAGCGCACCGCGAACATCGTCTCGCCGCCGATTTCGATCTCCTCGCCATGCCCGACCAGTTCATACATCACCGGCCGCGCCACCAGCGCCTCCAGACGGCCACGCACCAGCACATAGGGCTTCAACCCGCCGGTCTCGTTCTCATCGACAAACCGCAGCGGCCGTTCCGGCCCGGCTTCGACGACGTCGCCGACATTGGTGCGGAAGGTGATTGTCTGCGCCTCGCCGCTGCCCGAAACGTCCATTTCGACGGCGATGAACGGCGCATCGGCGACGCGGATGCCGACCTTTTCTACCGGTGTCACCAGATAGGTCCTGCCATCGGCGTCCTTGCGCAGCACCGAGGAGAAAAGCTGCACCAGCGGCATGCGCCCGATCGGCGTGCCCAGATAGAACCAGGTGCCGTCGGCCTTGATCTCCATGTCCAGATCGCCGCAGAAGTCGGGATTCCAGCGTTCGACAGGTGCCGCGCCCTTGCCGGCACGGGCGGCGCGCGAGATCAGCGCCTCGAGACCACGCGCCTCGGTGGCATCAGTCAGGCTTTCTTCACGATGTCCCAAGGGTCCCGTCATGGTCACGAAATAGTCACTGTTGTTCCGCTTGTCAGCCTAAGTCTGTGATTTAAGTTTCGATGTAGGCGCCACGCGAGGCCGAATCGCGGCAACTTATGGTATGGTGCAGCCGTTGTTCCAGCCATGGTATTCCAACCACAAGGATCGATGCGGCATGAGCGTGATGGTCAAGGAAAGCCCGATCAGCGAAAAGGACATGATCGCCGAGGCCGAGAAGGCGCTTGCCGACATCTCCCGGATCCGCGACGGGGTCGGCCGGGTCATCTTCGGACAGGAAAGCGTCGTCGAGCGCACGCTGGTGGCGCTGCTGGCCGGTGGCCATGCGCTTTTGGTCGGCGTGCCGGGTCTCGCCAAAACCAAGCTGGTCGAAACACTTGGCATCGTGCTCGGCCTCGATTCGCGTCGCATCCAGTTCACGCCGGATCTGATGCCGTCCGATATCCTCGGCTCCGAAGTGATGGAGCAGGACGAGACCGGAAAACGCTCCTTCCGCTTCATCTCCGGGCCGATCTTCGCCCAGCTGCTGATGGCCGACGAGATCAACCGCGCGTCGCCGCGCACTCAGTCGGCGCTGCTGCAGGCCATGCAGGAATACCACGTCACCATTGCCGGCGCCCGCCATGACCTGCCGGCGCCCTTCCACGTGCTGGCAACCCAGAACCCGCTGGAGCAGGAGGGCACCTATCCGCTGCCCGAGGCACAGCTTGACCGCTTCCTGATGCAGGTGGACATCCTCTATCCCGAAATCGAGGCGGAGCGCCGCATCCTTCTGGAAACCACCGGCATCGAGGACGCGAAAGCGCAAAACGTGCTGCAGCCGGTGCGGCTGAAGGAGATCCAGACGCTGATCCGCCGCATGCCGGTGCCTGAAAGCGTCGTCGAGGCGATCCTGACGCTGGTGCGCTCGGCGCGTCCCGGCCAAGGCAATGCCGAGACCGATAAGAACGTCCCCTGGGGTCCCGGCCCGCGCGCCAGCCAGGCGCTGATGCTGTGCACAAGGGCGCGCGCGCTTTACGACGGACGGCTGGCGCCCTCGGTCGACGACGTCCGTGCGCTGGCCGAGCCGGTGCTGCAGCATCGCATGGCGCTGACCTTCGCCGCCCGCGCCGAAGGCACCAGCGTGCGTGACGTGGTGGCGAAACTCGTGAAAGGGATTTGATGCCGCGCATCGGCGAGGTCCAGGCTCCGGCAGCGACGCGCGACGCGCTCGCCCGTGGCCGGTTGCGGGCCTCGCTTGTGCCAGACCTGCTGGTCGAGGCGCGCCGTATCGTCAACACCGTGATCGCCGGCTGGCACGGCCGCCGCAAGCGCGGCATCGGCGAGAATTTCTGGCAGTTCCGGCCCTATGTCGAGGGCGATTCCTCGCGCATCGACTGGCGCCGCTCGGCCCGCGACGACCACACCTATGTGCGCGACCGCGAATGGGAAGCCGCCCATACCGTCTGGCTGTGGGCCGACCCCTCGCCGTCGATGCTCTACAAATCGACAGGCGCCAGCGTTTCCAAGCAATCGCGCGCGCTGGTGCTGGCGCTGGCCATGGCCGAGCTGTTGTCGCGCAGCGGCGAACGCA
>NZ_RZRP01000622.1:0-3809 GCF_003997795.1 Mesorhizobium sp. M7A.F.Ca.US.005.03.2.1
GCAATCGCCACGCCGGCGACGAGTGCGGAAAGGGCGATGATCCTGAATGACGGCAAGCGCATGTGGTCTTCCTCCGTGTGAGGGCTGATCGGAATTGATAGCCTTTGGAAACGCACAGGCAGTCACGCCGCCGAGGGGGCGCAAGTTTCGCCGATCACGGGAACGTGATGCCGGAGCTGCTTAAACGAAAAGCCCCGCGCGAGGCGGGGCTTTGAAGGCTGGAGAAAGCGCTGCGCCTTCTATTCGGCCGGTGATGGTTTCTTTCGGAACAGCGCGACCAGATTGTCCCACAGCTCGATCTTGGCACCCTGGCGCTTCATGATGATGCCCTGCTGGAGGATCGACAGCGTGTTGTTCCAGGCCCAGTAGATGACCAGGCCGGCCGGGAAACCCGCCATCATGAAGGTGAAGATGACAGGCATCCAGGTGAAGATCGCAGCCTGCGTCGGATCCGGCGGCGTCGGGTTCATGCGCATCTGCAGGAACATGGTGACGCCCATGATCAGCGGCCAGACGCCGATCATCAGCATGTGCGGCAGGGTGACCGGGATCAGGCCGAACAGGTTGAACAGCGACGTCGGATCGGGCGCGGCCAGATCCTGGATCCAGCCGAAGAACGGCGCGTGCCGCATTTCGATGGTGATGTAGAGCACCTTGTAAAGCGAGAAGAAGACCGGGATCTGCAGTGCCACCGGCCAGCAGCCGGCAAGCGGGTTGATCTTCTCGGTCTTGTACAGCTCCATCATCGCCTGCTGCTGCTTCATCTTGTCGTCCGCGTATTTCTCGCGGATCTCGAGCATTTTCGGCTGCACCTTCTTCATGTTCGCCATCGACGCGTACGACTTGTTGGCGAGCGGATAGAAGATGGCCTTGACGATGACGGTGGTGGCGAGAATGGCCAGGCCGAAATTGCCGAAGAATTTGTAGAGCGTGTCGATCAGCCAGAACATCGGCTTGGTGATGAAGTGGAACCAGCCCCAGTCGATCAAAAGGTCGAACCGCTTGATATGACGGTCTTCCGCATAGGCGTTGATCTTGCCGACTTCCTTGGCGCCCGCGAAGATCTCGCTCTCCACCGTCGCCGACTGGCCGGCATCGACGGTGATCGGGTCGGTGAGGAAGTCGGACTGGTAGCGATGGCGGCCGTCCTCGAAATAGGCATAGCGCGGCTGGAACGGCTGCTTCTCGGTCGGCACCAGCGTCACCGCCCAGTATTTGTCGGTGATGCCGAGCCAGCCGTCGGTCGACTTGCCCGGCGTGAACTGCTTGTCCTTCTCGATGGACGCGTATTTGTGTTCCTGCAGGCCTTCCGTGCCGGTGAAGCCGATCAGGCCCTCATGCAGCACATAGGTGCTGGCAACGAGCGGCTTGTCGAAGCGGGTGACGCGGCCGTAATTGGACAGCGAGACGGCGGCCGTGCCGGCATTCTGCACCGTGTCGGACACCGTGAACATGTAGTTGGTGTCGACGGAAAAGGTGCGCTTGAAGGTCAGGCCCTTGTCGTTCGAATAGGTCAGCGTGACCGGGGTCGTCGGCGTCAGTGTCGCATTGCCGTCGATAGCCCACACTGTTTCGGGACCGGGCACCGCGCCGGTCTTGTCGTTGCCGACGAAGCCGATCTCGGCATAGTAGCCATTGGGCAGTGCCGCCGGGTTGAGCAGGCTGATCTCGGGCGAGTTCTTGTCGACCGTCTCGGTGTAGTGCTTGAGCTTGAGGTCGTCGAGACGGGCACCGGTCAGGTTGATCGAACCCTCAAGGCTCGGCGTGTCGATCTTCGCGCGGGTCGTCGTGGCGAGCGCCTGTTCGCGGCCGGCCGGCGTCACGGCATCGGTGCCGGGTGCGTTGGGAATGGCGCCAGGGGCGGCGGGCGTTCCGGTGTCGGTACCGGGATTGGTGCCGGCGGCCTTCTTCTGCTCCTCGACGCGCTGCTGTTCGACGCGGGCGGCCTCGCGCTGCGCTTCGCTGCGCGGCAACACATAAAAATATTGCCATACCGCCAGGATCAGCACCGACAGCGCGATGGTGATGAAGAAGTTCCGGTTGTTTTCCATCGAAAGCCCTTGGCCTATCGTGTTCCGCGCAGTCGGCGGGAGAGTTCGGCCTTCAACTGGCCGAACGGAGTGGTAAGCACGTCTTCGCGCCCGACGATGACATAGTCATTGCCAGGCGCCATGTCACTTGCGGCGTGCGTACGGACGGCTTCTCGCAGCCGCCGCCGGACGCGGTTGCGGACAACCGCATTGCCGACCTTCTTGGTGACGGTGTAGCCGACGCGCGGCGACAGGCCGTCGCCGCGGTCGAGAACTTCGACGAGAAAAAGCCGCCCGCGTCGTTTTTCACCACGACGGACAGCCAGGAATTCCGCGCGCTTCAGAAGCCGCTTGGGATTTGGTCCCACTGGCTTGCCGGATGCGGGCAACGATCTCGTCTTCCGTTCAGGCGCTGAGCCGCTTGCGACCGCGGTTGCGGCGAGCTGCGACGACGCCGCGACCACCCTTGGTGGCCATGCGGGCACGAAAGCCGTGCCGACGTTTGCGGACGAGTTTGGACGGTTGGTAGGTACGCTTCATTTGTTTTAATACCGCGGGGTGCGGCCCTTCTTGATTCTGTCACTGTGTAACAGGAGCTTTGCCGGGCCGGCTTTGGCGCGATCGAAACCGCGCCGGGACGAATGGCCCGAGCGTGTGCGGGCTTATAGAAAGAAGGCTTTTGGAAGTCAATCCGGAGTCGTCGGGCCGAAAGCTTCGCCATTCAGGCCGGTTTATGTTTGCGACCAAGGATGAAATTGGCAAAAAAGCCGTAATCGCCTAATCTGCGTTGATCAAGTGATCGTGAAGACATTAGCCGCATGAGCGAAACCATACAGGCACAGGAAGGGATCGGCACGGCGGGGTCCACCGAGGCGCCGGCCAGCGTGCGCACGGTGCCGCTGTCGCGCGGCCTGTCGACCAAGCTGCTGCTGCTGACCATCGTCTTCGTGCTGCTGGCCGAAGTGCTGATCTTCCTGCCCTGGATCGCGAGCTACCGGCTGAACTGGCTGAAGGAGCGGCTGAGCACGGCGGCGGCGGTGTCGATCGTGCTGGTGCAGGGTGAACCCACCTCGCTGTCGCGCACGGCGCAGAACGACGTGCTGATGGCGATCGGCGCCAAGGCGATCGCGGTGCGCGACGGAGGCGTCTCGCGGCTGCTGGTGGTGGCCGAAATGCCGCCGAAGGTCGACGAACACATCGATATCGCCTCGATCGGCATGATCAAGGGCATGACCGGTGCGCTCGACACGTTGTTTTTCGGCGGCGACCGTATGCTGCGCGTCTTCGGTCCGGTCGGCGACTCGGACAAGGAGTTCGAGCTGATCATGCCCGACAACAGCCTGCGCAACGCGATGCTGCGCTATTCGCGCAACGTCGCCTTCGTCTCGCTGCTGATCTCGCTGTTCACCGCCATGCTGGTCTACGCCGCCATCGACCTGATCATGATCGGACCGATCCGGACGATGACGCGCTCGATGCTATCTTTCTCCGAAGCCCCTGACGATCCCGGGCGGATCATCCATCCGGCTGCCCGCGCCGACGAGATCGGCGTTGCCGAGCGCGAGCTGTCGCAGATGCAGGAACGGCTGCAAAAAATGCTCTCCGAGCAGAAGCATCTTGCCGATCTCGGCCTGGCGGTTTCCAAGATCAACCATGACATGCGCAACATCCTGGCTTCCGCGCAGCTGATGTCGGACCGCTTGCGTCAGGTCAAGGATCCGACGGTGCAGGCCTTCGCGCCGAAACTGCTGCGCGCGCTCGACCGCGCCGTGTCTTATT
>NZ_RZRP01000623.1:0-3801 GCF_003997795.1 Mesorhizobium sp. M7A.F.Ca.US.005.03.2.1
GGTTTGACGTGGCGGGCCGCCAGCCCGCCGGTGGAAATCAGCTCCAGGCGTGCAGCGGCGGATTTTCGCCGTTGAGGAAATATTTGCCGAGGATCGAGTATTTCCAGCGCACCGGATCGTGCAGCGTGTGCGTGCGGGCGTTGCGCCAATGCCGGTCGAGATTGTGCTCGGCCAGGGTTGAGCGGGTCCCTGCCAGTTCGAACAGCTTGTTGGTGGCGGCGATGGCGATCTCTGTCGACAAGATCTTGGCTTCAGCAGTGACGATCTGGGCGTGCGCCACCGTCTCGGCTGTCGGCTCGGCCACTGCCCGGTCGATTGCATGACCGGCCTTTTCGAGCAGCGCCTGCGCCGCGTGCAGGCGCAGCGTCAGGTCGCCGATGGCCTGAATGGTGTAGGGATCGTCCCAGGCGTTGTCGACGCCGCTGTCGATCCAGGCGCGGCTTTTGGTCCTGACGAAATCGACCGTCTCGTCGATCGCCGCCTGGGCGATGCCGGTGTCCACGGCCACCTGGATGATCTGGAAGATGGCGCCGTCGGCGGTCGGTTTGTCGTAGCCCTTGTAGCCGGGTACCAGATGCGTCTTCGGCACCTTGACGTTGTCGATGATGACGGTGCCGGACAGGGTCGTGCGCTGGCCGAAGCTCGACCAGTCGTCGATAACGGTCAGGCCGGGTGCGCCGCGGTCGGCGATCGCATACCAGGCGCGGCCCTCGTCATCGAGCGCCACGATCGGCACCAGATGGGCGAGCAGCGCGCCGGACGAATAGAATTTCCGGCCGTTGACAACCACATGATCGCCGGCATCGGTGAAGCGGGTCTCAAAATCGGCGGCGCGCTTGGAGCCGAACTCGGAAAAGGCGTTGCCGAACCGGGTGCCCTTCAGCGCTTCGGCGAACAGCAGCTTCTGCTGGTCCGCGTCGGAGACGGTGCGGATGGCAGCGACGACGCCGAGATGGTTCTGCGCAACCTGGCCGATCGAGGAATCCGCCGCCGAGATGATCTCGATCACCTTCGCCAGCGTCGCATAGGACACCTCCGGCCCACCGAATGCCTTGGGTACATTGATCGACCACAGGCCGCTTTGCGAAAAGGCATCGAGTTCGGCGACCGGCCAGATCCGTTCACGGTCGCGCCGGGAGGAGTCCTTGACGAATTCGGCGGCGAGCGCATGGGCAACCGCAATCGCCTCGGCGTCGTCCTTGATGATGTGCGCCGGGGCGGTCGGCCTTGCGACTGGCGGCACGGCGGCGGAAGCCTTGTCGGTCTTGACGGTCGAAACGGTCATTTCACTGCTCCTTGGGATTTCGATTCAGGCAACGGCGTGGAGATGGGCGGGCTTGGTGGCGGGTGACGCCTGTTGCCCGGGGTTCGATTGACCGAGATAGAAGGCCCTGATGTCCTCGCGCTGGCGAAGCTCGGGGGCCGCGCCGGCGAGAACGGAAACGCCGTTCTCCAGCACCGTGGCATGGTCGGCATATCGCAGCGCCACTGCGGAGTTCTGCTCGGCGACCAGGATGGATAGGCCAGTCTCGCGGTTGAGTTTTTTCAAGCTCTGGAAGATGTCCTGGACGATGATTGGCGCGAGCCCCATCGACGGTTCGTCCAGGACGAGCAGCCGCGGCCGCGACATCAGCGCCCTGCCGATGGCGGTCATCTGCTGTTCGCCGCCGGAGGTCAGGCCGGACAATGTCCGGCGTTTTTCCCGAAGCCTCGGGAAATAGCCGTAGATCCGTTCGAGATCCCCGTTGATCTCGGCGCGGCTGCCGCTGCGGCCGATGCCGCCGGCGATCAGATTCTCCTCGACGGTGAGGCTTTTGAAGCAGTGGCGGCCTTCCAGCACCTGAACCAGCCCGGCGCGCACCAGATCGCCCGGTTTGCGGCGCGAGACATCCGAGCCGTCATAGCGGATGGTGCCGGCATTGACCTGGCCGCGTTCGACCGGCAGCAGGTTGGAGACGGCCTTCAGCGTCGTGGTCTTGCCAGCGCCATTGGCACCGAGCAATGCCAGTATCTGGCCGCGCCTGAGCTCGAAACTGACACCATGCAGCGCCGTGATGGCGTGGTTGTAGGTGGCATGGACCGTGTCCACAGCAAGAATGACGTCATCGTTCGGCATAGGCTGTTCTTTCGCGGTTCGAAAACCGAACAGGTCGGGCGCCACGGAAACTTGGTCCGCGACGCCCGGCACTGACTGATCAGTTGGTGGTCACAGCATTGGCATCGTCGGAGGTGCGTAGCTTGATGCCCTTCTCGGCGGCGTAGGCCTCGGCGGACTTCTCGATGATTGGCCGCAGAAGCGCCCAGTCCGGCGCGATCCAGTCGGAGACGACGTTCCACTTCTTGCCGTCCCACTGCTGGAAGGTCACGTAGCCTTCGCCTTCATGGTTGTCCCAGCTGACATTGATCGAGTGGAACAGGTCCTTGGCGCCGAGCGCCTCGACCTTGGCCGGATCAAGCTTGAGATGCTCGAAGCCCCAGCGGACCTCGTCGCCGGTCAGCGTGCGGTGGCCGAACTTCTCCTGCGCGACCCGGATCGCCTCGACATTGAGGATGCCGTTGACGATGCCGAGATTGTGGTAGACCGAGCCGATGCGCGCCTTGTCTTCAAGGTTACCCTTGCCGGCGCCGTAGACCGTCTTCACGATCTCCTGAACCACCGGGTAGGAGTTGCCGGAAGCCTGCGTGGTGATGGCGGTGTAACCCTTGGCGGCGTCGCCGGCAGGGATGACATCCTCTTCAGAATTCGACCAGACATTGCCGACGATGTGATCGACGGGATAGCCGACCTTGACCGCCGTCTTCAGCGCCACCGGGTTCATCACACCCCAGCCGCGCAGGACGACGAAATCCGGCTTGGCGCGGCGGATGGTCAGCCACTGCGACTGCTGCTCGTTGCCGGGATGCGGCACCTCGATCTGCTGCACGGTGAAGCCGTATTTCTGCGCCAGCAGCTCATAGATCGGGATGGTCTCCTTGCCGTAGGGCGAGCCGTGATAGAGCACGACGATCTTCTTGCCCTTCAGCTTGTCGATGCCGCCTTCCTTGGAGGCGATGTAGTTCACGATGCCTGATGTCTCGCTGTAGGGATTGAGCAGCAGCGGGAAGACGTAGGGGAAGACACGCCCGTCGGTGGAATCGGTGCGGCCGTGGTTGACGGTGATCAGCGGCACCTTGTCGGCGGTGATGCGGTCGATCATGGCATAGGCGATGCCGACCGAGAGCGGGTTCCAGGCGGCGGCGCCGGCATGGCTCTTCTGCCGCTCGTAGCATTCGACGCCGCGCTCGACCTCGTACTGGGTCTCGCATTCGTCCCAGGTCAGCTTGACGCCGTTGACGCCGCCGTCGCGGATGTTGATGAGGTTGAGATAGTCGATGAAGCCGCCGAAGAAGCCGGTGCCGCCGGCCGCGTAAGGCCCGACGCGATAGCTCTGCAGCGGGAAATATTGTTCGTCGGCGTGCGCGGCGGGCAAGGCCACCGACACGATCATCGCCGCGGACAACGCCGCCGCCTTGATTGTGCTGAGGAAAGTCATGGTCGAGGTACTCCCGGTATGGGCCGTCTTGTTCGGCCCCTTGTTCATTTTCCGATGGGATTCATTTTCAATGCATCAGCTCAAGTCGACTGCCAGGCGAACAGGAGCCGTCTTCGGACCCTGTCCCACAGCGCCACCAGCCCGTCGGGTTCAAGGATCAGAAACAGGATGATGAGCGCGCCCAGAACGATGCGCTGGCTCATGTCGAGCACGCCCGAATCGAAGAGATCGCCGAGCAGGAAGCCGCCGAGGCGCGACAGAGCGAGCG
>NZ_RZRP01000624.1:0-3794 GCF_003997795.1 Mesorhizobium sp. M7A.F.Ca.US.005.03.2.1
ACCGCCTGATCGTTATCGAACAGGGCAAAATCGTTGCCGACGGACCGAAGGACCAAGTCATACAGGCGTTGCAGAAAACAAGCGCCTGACAAAACAATTATTGCTGCATCCAATGCGTTGGGGCGTGGGAAATGCTTGCCAGGGAAGATCGGCCGCCGCTGTTTGCGTCGGCGTCCATATTCATCATCGGAGCGCTCTTCGTCGTTTTTGTCGCCTGGGCGTCCTTTGCCGAAGTCGATGAGATCGCACGCGGCGACGGCAAGGTCATACCTGCTTCCAAGACCCAGATCATCCAGGCGAGCGAGGCCGGTGTGGTTCAGGAAATCGCCGTGACGATCGGCCAGGTCGTCAAGAAGAACGATCTCATCATCCGCCTGGACAACACGCTCAACACGTCCAGCCTTGGCGAGCAGCAGGCCAAGGCGCGCGCGCTGGAAGTGCGCATAGCAAGGCTGAAATACGAACAGGCCGGCAATCTCTCGGGCCCATTTCCGTGCCCGCAGGACATCCAGTCGGTCGCTCCGCAAATCTGCGACAATGAACAGAAGCTGCTCATCGCCCGGCGTGGGAACTTCGACAACAAGCTGTCCGTGCTCAAGTCACGCCTCGATCAGCGCGAGAAGGAACTTGCCGAGGCGGAGGCCAATTCCGATCGTCTTACCAAGAACCTGGCGGTCAGCGACCAGGAGGCAAAACTGGTCGATGCGATGGTCAAGAAAGGCCTGATGGCAAGGACCGAGCAGCTCCGGGTAGAGCGCGAGCAGACCGAACTCAACGGCCAGCTGAACCTTGCCGGCGAAACGATAAAGAAGATCAGATCGTCGATCACGGAAGCTCAGCTTCAGGTCGAGGAACTCGGCCTGCAATTGCAGCAGGAGGCGCTGGACGACCTTACCCAGGCGCTGGCGGACCTTTCGGTGGTGGATGAGACCATAAGGGGAGCCACCGACAAGGTCGCGCGCACCGATATCCGGTCTCCCGTGGACGGCATCGTCAACACGCTGGAGCTGAACACGGTCGGCGCCTTCGTCCAGCCTGGCGCCGTCGTGGCCGGCATCGTGCCAACCTCCGAAACGTTGCTGGTGGAGGCGCGGGTCTCGCCGCGGGATGTCGCCTTCATCCGTCCCGACCAGGAAGCCCTTATCAAGGTCACCGCCTATGACTTCTCGATCTTCGGCGGCATCGAGGGCAAGGTCTCCAACATCACAGCCGACAGCCTGGTCGATCAGAAAACGGGGGAGCCCTATTATCAGGTGCGCGTGGCGACGGACAAATCGACGCTTCAAAGAGACGGCAAGGCCTATTCGATCATCCCCGGAATGATCTGCTCGGTCGACATCAAGACCGGGCGCAAGACGATCCTGCACTACCTCCTGAAGCCGATCAACAAGGCGCGCGAGGAGGCGATGAGTGAGCGGTAGCGCCAGCCCTCATCATTCCGATCGCGAGCGGCTGCTTGCGCCAGTCGCCGCCGAGGATTTCGGGCTGGAGTTTCGGGTCGTGGCGCGCGGTGGCATACGGCGCGGCATTCGTCTGGAGCGGGCATTCTGGATGTCGCTGAAGCAGATGGCCGAAAGCAGGAAGTGCACGATCGGCATGCTCATCGACGAGATCGCCGAAAGCCAGGCCCAGACAGGCAATCTGACATCCGCGATCAGGGTGGCCTGCATGCGTGGATTGGGGGACGAAAACCTGACCTTGCGAAGGCTTGCATCGATCAACACCATCAACGCCATACTGGTCGCGTGCCCGTCTCCGGCCTTTGCACTGGCTTCTTCGAAGAAGATCCTGTCGTTCAACGCGCCGTTCCAGCAACTGGTCAAACGCCAATTGCCGATCGCCCCAAGCGATGACGCACGGCACGACCTCAAGCTGGCGCTGGATCTCAATGTGGCCGACATCTTCACGCGGCTCGACGCCAATGGCGAATCGCCGGTGGCCACCGGTTTTGTCATCGGCGCGGGTGACCGTCGTTACCGGGGGCAATTGAATGCGGTGCGGGCTCCGGTGCTCGAGCCGGAGCTGCTGATGGCGTTCGTCTTCGGCGGCTGAATGCCCGCCAGTCCTTGGCGAGAACCTATGGCTTGGACTGGCCGAAACCCTATGGCTGAAAACCTTCGCCGGGTGCGACGGTTGCGAAACCGCCCTTGATGTCGGCCATCTGGGCGCCGCCCGGTCTTGAACCGTGGATCCAGGCCCGGTCGGTGCTGAACGAATAGAGCGGGACGTAATCCGGGAGATCGCTGTCACGCATAACGGTGTTGCTGAGGCTGTCGAGAATGAAGGTGCCGCTGCCTGTGCTCACCGACAGCACTGCGTGAAAGAAGCCTCTCTTGCGATCCTGGAGGACGACAAGCGCCATGCTTTGCGTCGGAATGCCGGCCCTCAGCAGGGCGGTCATCTTGAGGATGGCAAAATCCTCGCAATCGCCGGCTCGCCGCTCGAGAATCTCCGACGGCTTCGCCCAATAGTCGAGCTTGCCGTAGACGAGGCTGTCTTTCCTGTAGGCGATCAGGCGATTGACGCTGCTGTTGACGAAGGACAGCTTTTCGCTGAATCCCTTGTCTTGAGCGGCGGCGATCATGCCGGCAAAAGCCGTGCTCTTGTGCTCGCAGGGGCTGCCTGCCGAACAAGCGGTGATTGCCCGGTAGACAGGCGCCCAGCGCGCCGCGACGGGAAAATTGCGCATGGACAAGGCAACCGATCCGAAGACCCCTGGAATAATCGACGCGGTCTGCACCGGATCTATCCCGGCGTCATCTCGCGCCGTTGACGAGCCGTCCCCGCGGTCGACATCCGGGCTATAGCTGCCGGTGACCATGCCGATCCGGTAAGCGTCCGCAGGCTGCCAGGGCTGGGGCCTCGTCAGTGAAACACCGCCGAGACAGGGCGGCGTCTGGACCTTCTCCTGGGGCTTGCCGGGTGCGGCGATATCGCTCGCGAATGACGGCCCCGCCAGGCCGACAAGCCCGATTGCCAGCAGGAGCATCTGGAGCCCGGTTTTTCCCGGAACCGATTTTTGCTTTTTCATAACGCCCACCTTTGACTGTGGACGCTACCAATCTTGTCTCAAATTATTGGAAAGGAAGGTGGATAAATATCCAGCAACTGTCTTCATCCCTTTTATATAAAATTTTATTCGATTTATACTTTGATTTACCAAAAAATCCCGGCCAGTCCTCCGTCAGGGAAGCCTCCGGAGGCCACCATATATCAGGTTATATTGTCGCGGTTTACCACGTGTAAAAAATGCCGAGCAATGCATATCATAATATATGAAATAGATTAGGGGGCAGTTGCAAAGTAGAAATGGCCGCTGTCTCTATCCGGTAAATATCGGAGGGGTTTCAGCCATGACGAACAATATCGAGTTGGACAGCTTTTCGGGTTCCTTGAACGAGCATTCCGCGTCCAGTGAACACGGCGATCAGACATCGCCGGCGGAGATCCGGGTCGCACAGGCAAATTCGACGCAGCAGGCCGCACCGGCAGCGTCCGAACCGGTGCCGGTCGATGTCGGCGGCGGAGCGCCTGTCAAGCCGGAAGCCCCCGCGGAAGCGAAGACGCTGCCAGCAGCTGCGCCGCACGAATATGTAGCCGACGCCAGCCACGTGGTAAGGCTTCCGGCCAACGCTTCCATCGACAACATCAAGGTCGACGGCCAAAACCTTGTGCTCGAACAGGCCGACGGCTCGGTGATCGTGATCAAGGATGGCGCCCTGAACGTGCCGACCTTCATCATCGGCGACGTCGAGGTGCCGCGCGTTGCCTTGCTGGCGGCGCTGGAAGCCAGC
>NZ_RZRP01000625.1:0-3792 GCF_003997795.1 Mesorhizobium sp. M7A.F.Ca.US.005.03.2.1
ACTATATAGGCTCGAATTCGGCGCAGGCAGCGGCCGAGTAAGCTACCGGGCCTTCTCAGGCGGGGCTGACCCCTGCCCCGCCGCTGGCAATGAAATGCGGATTGGCGAAATCCTCGTCGTCGCTTTGCCGGCGCTTCCCATAGACCAGAGGCTGGCCATCGAGCGTGCGCGTCATGCCACCGGCGGCGCGCAGGATGGCGTCGCCTGCCGCCGTGTCCCATTCCATGGTGCGGCCGAAGCGCGGATAGACATCAGCCTCGGCACTGGCGAGAAGGCAGAATTTCAAGGACGAACCGACCGAGACGATTTCGGCGGCACCAAGGTCGCGAATATAGGCCTCGGTTTCCGGCGTGTTGTGGGAACGGCTGGCGACGACGGCCAGCGGCGCCACGGCCGTTCTCACCGAGATCGGCCGGCGGCCGACGATCTGGTAGCCGCCATCGATCTCGAGAGATTCCGCCCTTCCCGGCAGGCCGGAAAAGAAGCGGCCCGTGCAGGGCGCAAAGACGACGCCGACCTCCGGCACACCATCGCGAACCAGCGCTATGTTGACGGTGAAATCGGTGCGGCGGTTGACGAATTCCTTGGTGCCGTCGAGCGGATCGATCAGGAAGAAAGCCCCATTTAGGTCGGGCGGCACGATACCGGCGGAAGCTTCTTCCTCGGCCACGCAGGGGATATCGGGAAATGCGGCACGCAGTCCGGCGAGAATGATCTTTTCGCTCTCGCGGTCCGCCTCGGTCACCGGCGAGGCGTCGGACTTGCGGTCAACCGCACAGCCGGCGTGGAACACGCGCATCACCTCGCGCCCGGCCGACAAGGCCAGGCGCTCGAAGATTTCAAGCATCAGCCTGTCGTCAGATGCCGCCGCCGCTATCGTATTGGTCTTCGGCAATGTCGCGCTCGTTCAGCCAGTGTTCCAGGGCGTCGACCATCTCTTCGGCCGATTTGCCGAGTGTCTGCAGATGGATCTCCGGGGTTTCCGGCGCTTCATAAGGGGAATCGACGCCGGTGAAATTCTTGATCTCGCCATTCAGCGCGCGCGCATAGAGGCCCTTCGGATCACGCCTGGCGCATTCCTCGAAGGGCGTATCGACGAACACCTCGACGAATTCTCCGTCGGCCATCAATTCACGTGCCATGCGCCGCTCGGCGCTGAACGGCGAAATGAACGAAACAATGACGATCAACCCGGCATCGGCCATCAAACGCGCCACCTCGGCGACGCGGCGGATGTTCTCGACGCGATCGGCATCGGTAAAGCCAAGATCGCGATTGAGACCGTGACGGACGTTGTCGCCGTCGAGGATATAAGTATGACGGCCGGTGGCGAACAGCTTCTTTTCGAACAGGTTGGCGATGGTCGACTTGCCGGATCCCGACAGCCCGGTGAACCAGAACACGGCGGGCCGCTGGTTCTTCATGTCGGCGCGCACGCGCTTGCCGACATCGAGCGACTGCCAATGGATGTTTTCGGCGCGGCGCAGAGAGTGCAGGATCATGCCGGCGCCGACCGTGGCGTTGGAGATGCGGTCGATCAGGATGAAGGCGCCGGTTGTGCGGTTTTCGGCGAAGGGATCAAAGGCGATCGGCGTCCGCGTCGAGATGTTGCAGATGCCGACTTCGTTCATTTCGAGCGACTTGGCCGCTTCATGGGCAAAGTCGTTGACGTTGATCCGGTATTTCAGATCGGTGACGGTGGCGCTGGTCTGGTCGGTCTCGGTGCGCAGGATGTAGGAGCGGCCCGGCAGCAGCGCATGCTCGTCGAACCAGACGATGTTGGCGGCGAACTGGTCGGCGACCTGCGGCCGTGCGGCAGGCGAAACCAGCATGTTGCCGCGCGAGATTTCGACTTCGTCGTCGAGGACGAGCGTGACGGCCTGTCCGGCAGCCGCCTGGGCGAGATCGCCGCCATACGAGACGATCCGCTTGACGCGCGAGGATTTGCCCGACTTGGCGACAACGACCTCGTCGCCGGGCGCAACCGAGCCGGAAGCGACCGTGCCGGCAAAGCCGCGAAAGTCGAGATTGGGACGATTGACATACTGGACCGGGAAACGGAACGGCAGTTCGACCATCGCTTGGTCGACTGACACGGTTTCGAGATGCTCGATCAGCGTTGGGCCGGAATACCATTCCATGCTTTCCGACCGACGGCTGACATTATCGCCATAACGGGCCGACATCGGGATCGGCGCAATGGTCTGGAAGCCGAGATCGCGCGAGAATTGCCCGTAGTCTTCGACGATCCGGTCGAAAACCGTCTGATCGAAATCGACAAGATCGATCTTGTTGACGGCCAGCACGACGTGGCGGATGCCGAGCAGCGAGGCGATGATCGAATGTCGCCTGGTCTGTCGAAGCACACCCTGCCGGGCATCGATCAGCACGATCGCCAGGTCGGCGGTCGAGGCGCCGGTGGCCATGTTGCGGGTGTATTGCTCGTGGCCAGGTGTGTCGGCGACGATGAATTTGCGCTTCGGCGTGGCAAAGAAACGGTAGGCGACGTCGATGGTGATGCCTTGCTCACGCTCGGCCTCGAGGCCGTCGACCAGCAGTGCGAAATCGATGTCGTCACCCGTCGTGCCATGCTTGCGCGAATCGCGTTCGAGCGCGGCGAGCTGATCCTCGAAAATCTGCTTGGTGTCGGACAGCAGGCGCCCGATCAGCGTCGACTTGCCGTCATCGACCGAGCCGCAGGTCAGGAAGCGCAGCAGCGACTTCTTCTCCTGCGCCGCCAGATAGTCGCGAACGCCGTCGGTGGGGGCGAGGCTCTTTGCCATGATGTGGCGCATGGTCAAAAGTACCCCTCGCGCTTCTTCTTTTCCATCGAGCCGGCTTCATCGCGGTCGATCAGGCGACCCTGCCGTTCGGATGTCCGTGCCGTCAGCATTTCGCCGACGATGGCTTCCAGCGTGTCGGCCTCCGATTCGATGGCGCCAGTCAGCGGATAGCAGCCAAGCGTGCGGAACCGCACGAGCCGGTTCTCCACTGTCTCGTCGGGGCGGAGTTTCATGCGCTCGTCGTCCCGCAGGATCAGCATGCCGTCGCGTTCCACCACCGGCCGTTCCTTGGCGAAATAGAGCGGCACGATCGGGATACTTTCCTGCAGGATGTACTGCCAGATATCCAGCTCGGTCCAGTTCGACAGCGGAAAGACGCGGATCGATTCACCCGATGCGATGCGGGTGTTGAATATCTTCCACATTTCGGGGCGCTGGTTCTTCGGATCCCACACATGCTGGGCATTGCGGAAGGAAAAGATGCGCTCCTTGGCGCGCGATTTCTCCTCGTCGCGACGTGCGCCGCCAAAGGCCGCGTCGAAGCCGTATTTGTCGAGCGCCTGGCGCAGCGCCACGGTCTTCATGACATGGGTGTGGGTGTTCGAACCATGGTCGAACGGATTGATGTTGTCGCGCACGCCGTCTTCGTTGACATGAACCAGGAGATCGAAGCCGAGTTTCTGCGCCATCTGATCGCGAAAGGCGATCATCTCGCGGAACTTCCACGTCGTGTCGACGTGAAGAAAGGGAAATGGCGGCTTGGCGGGATAAAACGCCTTCATCGCCAGATGCATCAACACGGATGAATCCTTGCCGACCGAATAGAGCATGACCGGCTTGGCAAAGGCGGCCGCAACCTCGCGGAATATATGGATGGACTCGGCCTCAAGCCGCTGAAGATGCGTAAGCGCTGTTGTCATGGACCGTGGGCGTTCTTTCGTATTTCCAACAGAAGACCTTGCCTCAAATCATCGAGCTTTTGCGCCCGGTTCGAGCCTTGTTTCTGGAC
>NZ_RZRP01000626.1:0-3786 GCF_003997795.1 Mesorhizobium sp. M7A.F.Ca.US.005.03.2.1
GTCTTTCGGGCGGAGATCGAGGACGACGAGCATCCGCATTGCGAAATCTCAACCGGCGAGCGCAATTTCTGCAAGAAATGCGGCTCAGCCCTTTGGC
The DNA here is from genome assembly GCF_003997795.1 of Mesorhizobium sp. M7A.F.Ca.US.005.03.2.1. Taxonomy (NCBI): domain Bacteria; kingdom Pseudomonadati; phylum Pseudomonadota; class Alphaproteobacteria; order Hyphomicrobiales; family Phyllobacteriaceae; genus Mesorhizobium; species Mesorhizobium sp. M7A.F.Ca.US.005.03.2.1. The sequence goes on from NZ_RZRP01000626.1 coordinate 98, forward strand.
TCTACGATCCGACATGGCCGGAACTGGTGCACCCCTTCGCCTCAGCGATCGACAGCGATTTACCCATTCCGCCGAGCCGAGTGCACCTGATGCTGAAATACAAAGCGAACTGGGTGGAGCCGGTGGTTGGCAAGCACGACAAGGTCTTCGACGTCTATCCCGAGGAATCGATCGCCGATTGGCACAAGCGGACGGGCATGTGGGTGGAGTGAGTTTCTTCGCCCCGTTTACGGGGAGGTGAGGAGTGATCCGCGCACCGAACGAAAAGCCAATTGCTTGGATTTTCTAACGACGTACGCCGGCAGGCTGGGCGGAGCTAACTCTGGAGAGGCTGGCGCTGCCCCTCATCCGTCACTTCGTGACACTTTCTCCGCGTAAACGGGGCGAAGGAAAAAATCAGGCCGAAGCGCGTGCCTCTGCCAGTGCCTTCAGGTCGGCCGGCTTCAGTTCGACGGATTCGCCGCAGCCGCAGGCCGAGCTCTGGTTCGGGTTGTGGAAGGTGAAGCCGGTGCGCAGCGTCGTCTGCTCGAAATCCATCTCGGTGCCGAACAGGAATAGCGCAGCCTCGGGCGCGACATAGACATGCGCGCCGTCGCGCTCGATATGGTCGTCCTTGGTGTTGGGCTCGGTCACCAGATCGACCGTATATTCCATGCCGGCGCAGCCGCCCTTCTTGATGCCGAGGCGGATGCCATGCGCGTTGTCGCGGGTGGCGACGATCTCGCGCACCCGGTCGGCGGCCTTTTCGGTCATGGTGATGACGGCGAAGCGTCCCATTCTTTTTCCTTCCATTCCATGCAGGTTCAAGGCCTGCCGAATGATTCCTCACCTAAAATGGTGAAGTTTTATCCCTGGCGCAAGTGTGCCAGGCTTGACGCTAGTACCAGCCCACCGCCACCTGCGCCTCTTCCGACATGCGGTCGGCCGACCAGGGCGGGTCGAAGGTCATGTTGACCTCGACGCCGGACACGCCTTCGACGGCGCCGACGGCATTTTCGACCCAGCCGGGCATTTCGCCGGCGACAGGGCAGCCGGGAGCGGTCAGCGTCATGTCGATCTTGACCGAGCGATTGTCCTCGATGTCGATCTTGTAGATGAGGCCGAGCTCGTAGATATCGGCCGGGATTTCCGGATCGTAGACCGTCTTCAGCGCCGATACGATGTCGTCGGTCAACCGCGCCAGTTCGTCGGCTGGGATGGCCGATCCCGAAACCAGCGCATTGGGCGCGGTTTCCGGAGTGGTCTCGGCAGCGATGCTTGCATCATCCATGGTCGTCACCCAAAAAACGTCATCCGAAGAATTTGCGCGCTTTTTCAAGCGCCTCGGCCAATGCGTCGACTTCGGCCCTGGTATTATACATGCCGAACGATGCCCTGCATGTGGAGGTTACGCCGAAACGTTTCAACAGCGGCTGGGCGCAATGGGTGCCCGCGCGGACTGCAACGCCCTGCCTGTCTATCACCATCGACACGTCGTGCGCATGAATGCCTTGCAGTTCGAACGAGATGATGGCGCCCTTGCCGGGCGCATCGCCGAAGATGCGCAGCGAATTGATGGCGCGTAGCCGCTCATGCGCATAAGTCTTGAGGTCTTCCTCATGCGCGGCGATGCGCTCGCGGCCGATCGTTTCCATATAGTCGAGCGCGGCACCCAGTCCGATCGCCTGCACGATCGGCGGCGTGCCGGCTTCGAAACGATGCGGCGGCTCGTTGTAGGTGACGATGTCTTCCGTCACCTCCTCGATCATCTCGCCACCGCCCATGAAGGGGCGCATGCCCTGGAGAATGTCCTTCTTGCCGTAGAGCACGCCGATGCCCGAAGGGCCATAAACCTTGTGCCCGGTGAAGACGAAGAAGTCGCAGTCGAGATCCTGCACATCGATCGGCATATGCACGGCGCTCTGGCTGCCGTCGACGAGGACGGGAATTCCACGCGCATGCGCGATGCGCACGATTTCCTTGATCGGCGTCACCGTGCCCAGCGCATTCGACATCTGCGTGACGGCGACCAGTTTGGTGCGGTCGGTCAGCCGTTTTTCGAATTCCTCGATGTGGAAGACGCCGAGATCGTCGACCGGCACCCAGACCAGCTTGGCGCCCTGCCGCTCGCGGATGAAATGCCAGGGAACGATGTTGGAGTGGTGCTCCATGATCGACAGCACGATCTCGTCGCCCTCGCCGATGTTGGGCATGCCATAGCCATAGGCCACGGTGTTGATGGCCGAGGTCGTGTTCGAGGTGAAGATGATGTTGTCGGTGCTTGGCGCGTTGAGGAAACGGCGTACCGTTTCGCGCGCCTTTTCGTAGGCGTCGGTCGCGGCATTGGACAGGAAATGCAGGCCACGATGGACGTTGGCATATTCCTGGCTGTAGGCGTGCTGGACAGCGTCGAGCACCACCTGCGGCTTCTGTGCCGAGGCGCCATTGTCGAGATAGACCAGCTTCTTGCCATAGACTTCCCGCGACAGGATCGGGAAATCGCGGCGGATCGCTTCGACGTCGTAGAAATCTCCGATCTTGCCCGGTGCGTTCATCAGGTCACCCGTGTGCCACGAACCAGCCGTCGAGCCGCGCTTCCAGCGCTTCGACGATCGCCTCGTCGTCCAGTTCCTCGATCACCTCGGCGACAAAGGCCTTCACGAGCAAGCCCCGCGCGCTTTTCTCGTCGACGCCGCGCGCCATCAGGTAAAACAGATGATCGTGGTCGATCTCGGTGACCGTCGCGCCATGGCCGCAAATCACGTCGTCGGCGAAGATTTCAAGCTCCGGCTTGGTCGAGAACTCGCCATCGTCCGACAGCAACAGCGTGTTGCATGCCATCTTGGCGTTGGTCTTCTGCGCATATTGATGGACGTTGATGCGGCCCTGAAACACGCCGCGCGCCTTGCCCGTCACCACGTTGCGGATGATCTCCGTCGAGGTCGTGTGCGGCACGGCGTGGTCGAGAACCATGGTCACGTCGGTATGGGTGTCGCCGGCCAAGAGGTTGATGCCGCGCAGCTTGAAATCGGCGCCTTCGCCAGTCGTCCTGACCATGATCTCCTGGCGCACGAGCTTGCCGCCGGCGTTCATGACGAACAACGTCAGCTTGGCATTCTTGCCGATATGGGCCTTGAACTGGGCCAGATGCGTCGCCGTTTCCGGCTGTTCCTGGACAATCAGCCACGTCACCTCGGCGCCTTCGCCGAGCACGAGCTGGCTGACCGAGCTGCCCAGGGCAGCGCCGTCACCTGTCTGCCGTTCGACGATGACGGCCTTGGCGCCGGCGCCGACACGCACTGGCAGGCGCACATGGGTCTGGCCGCCGGCCTGCAGGTTCTGCAGCTCGACCGGCTTTTCGAGTTCCACGCCATCGGCGATGTCGACAAAATATCCGTCGGCGACGAAAGCCGTGTTCAGCGCGCCGATGGCGTCGTCGCTGCCATAGGGGTCGAGCCCAGGTGCTGCGCTGCCGTCGACCAGCTTTTCCGACAGGCGCTGGAAAGAGACGCCTTCAAGAACCGGCGCTTTGGCGTCGGACTTGCCGTTCAGGATCGACACCACGGTGGAACCGTCGACGATCGGCGCAATGACTTTGGCCAAGGCGGCCGGGTCGAAGTCCGGCACGGTATTCAGCAACCGGCGCAGGTCGGTGTAGTGCCAGGATTCGACGCGCCGCGTCGGCAGGCCGTGCTTGATCGTCTCGATGG
>NZ_RZRP01000627.1:0-3782 GCF_003997795.1 Mesorhizobium sp. M7A.F.Ca.US.005.03.2.1
GCCAAGGGCGGCTCGCATCTGGCGCCCTACCACAAGTTCGACAAGACGCTGCCGGCTGATGTGAAGGAGCTGGTCGAAAAGAAGAAAGCCGAGATCCTCGAAGGCAATTTCCGCGTCGACGTGGACGAGAACACGCCGGTTTCGGATTGAGTTCTGGTTCGAGGGGCTGGCGCTAGGCGCCCCCCTCTGTCCTGCCGGACATCTCCCCCTCAAGGAGGGAGATTAGCAGTTTCGGCGACGCGCTGTTCTTTCAAGAAAATTGGCGAAAGCCGATATGACATCCAATCTCCCCCTCAAGGGGGAGATTGCCGGCAGGCCAGAGGGGGGTGCAGCGCATTCCTCTCAATCAAAGTTGAATCGCAAAGCCCGTCCGTTCAGGAGCCCCCTTGTCCGCCCCCCTCATCGAAATGCGCGGCATCACCAAGAGCTTCGGCGCCGTCAAGGCGAACGAGGCCGTTGATCTCAGCGTCGCGCCCGGCGAAATCCTCGGGTTGCTGGGCGAGAACGGCGCCGGCAAGACGACGCTGATGAACGTGCTGTTCGGCGCCTATGCGCCCGACGCCGGCGAGATTCTCATCCAGGGCAGGCCGGTGCGGATCACAAGTTCCGCCGATGCGCTAGCCGCCGGCATCGGCATGGTGCACCAGCATTTTCATCTGGCGCCAAGGCTGACGGTGCTGGAGAACCTGCTGATAGGCATTCCCGGCAAGACAGGGCGGATCGACCGCGCCGGCGGGCTGGCGCGGCTGGCCGAGATCGGCCGCCAGCATGGGCTGACGCTTGATCCCGATCTTCCGGTCTCGGCGCTGTCGGTCGGCGAGCAGCAGCGGCTCGAAATCGTCAAGGCACTGTTTCGCGGCGCCAGGCTCTTGATCCTCGACGAGCCGACGGCGGTGCTGGCGCCGAGCGAGGTCGACGGGCTGTTTTCGGCGTTGCGGTCGATGGCGGCGCAAGGGCTCGGCATCATTTTCATCTCGCACAAGCTCAACGAGGTGCGGGCACTGACGCATCGCTGCACAGTGCTGCGGCATGGGCGCGTCGCCGGCCGCGTCGACGATCCCGCCAACACGACATCGTCCGCAATGGCGCAACTGATGTGCGGCCATGAGATCGTGCCGCCGGCGCGGGGACCATCGACGCCGGGTGCCGCTGTGCTCACCCTCAATGGCATTTCCACCTCGCGTCATTCGGGTACGGCGCTGCGCGACGTGTCGCTTGCCGTGCGTGCAGGCGAAATCCTCGGCATTGCCGGCGTGTCGGGCAATGGCCAGCGCGCGCTGGCGGAGGTCATCTCCGGCGTGCGCGTACCTGACGCCGGCCGGATGACGATCGCCGGCCAGAAAGTCTCACGCTTTTCGCCGCGCGAAGTGCAGGCGCTCGGTCTTGGCCGCATCCCGGAAGACCGTATGACGACGGGGCTGGTTACCAACCTGCCGCTCGCGGATTCGATGGTGTTGCCGCGCATCGGCACCGCCGCGTTCAGCAGCAAGGGTCTGCTCAAGCCGGATGCGATCCGCGCCTTCGCGGAAGAGCAGATCAAGGCCTATGATATCAGGTGCCCCGGGCCGATGACCCGCGCCGGCGCGCTGTCCGGCGGCAATCTGCAGAAGGCCCTTCTGGCGCGCGAACTCGCTTTCGACCCGAAGGTTCTGATCGTCTCGCAACCGACGCGCGGGCTCGATATCGGCGCGGCGCGTTTCATCCACGAAAAGTTCCTCGACATGCGGGCCAAGGGCTGCGGCATCATCGTCATCGGCGAGGATCTGGAAGAGCTGCTGGTGCTCTGCGATCGCATCGCGGTGATGTATGAGGGCCGCATTGTCGGCACGCTCGACAGCGCCGATGCAACGATCGCACAGCTCGGCCTGATGATGACCGGGGCGGAGGGGCACAGCTGATGTTTCGCCTGGAAGTCCGCACCTCTACGCCGGCCTGGTTCAACCTCGCTTTGCCGCTGCTGGCTATCGGCGCGACGCTTGTCCTGTGCAGCGGCCTGATCGCGCTGGCCGGCGCCGGCGTGCTCGATGCGTATGGCGTGATGTTCACGGCCTCGCTGGGCGACAGCTATGCGATCACCGAAACGATGGTGCGCGCCGCGCCGATGATCTTCACCGGACTGGCGGTGGCGGTCGCCTTCCGGGCAAAATTCTGGAACATCGGCGCCGAGGGTCAATTGCTGGCCGGCGCGGTGGCCAGCTGCTTTGTCGGCGCCATCCCGATGCCGGGACCGCTCGCCATGGTGTTGATGGCGGTCGCAGGCGCTGCGGCCGGGGCCGCGGTCGCGCTGGTGCCGGCGACCCTCAGGGTAAAATTCAAGGTCGACGATGTCGTCAGTTCGCTGCTGCTCAACTCGGTCATCTACTACGCGCTGATGGCGCTGATCGAAGGACCGTGGAAGGACTCCTTCAGCGGCTATCCGATCTCGCCGCCGATAGAGGATTCGGCCAATTTCCCTGTGCTGATCGAAGGTACAAGGCTGCATCTCGGCGTTATCGTGGCGCTGCTGGCGGCACCGCTGATCTGGTTCCTGATCGTGCGCACCACGCTCGGCTTCAGGATAAGGGTCACCGGCGAAAACCCGGAAGCGGCCAGATATGGCGGCATCCATGTCGAGCGCGTGCTGATCTCGACAGCGCTGCTGTCCGGCGCGCTGGCCGGACTGGCCGGCGTCGGCGAGGTCGGCGGCGTGCATTTCCAGGTGATGAGCGACATCTCGCCGGGCTACGGCTATTCCGGCATCGTCGTGGCCATGCTGGCGCGGCTCAACCCGCTCGGCGTCGTGCCGGCGGCGATCTTCCTTGCCGCCGTGATGACCGGCGCCGAGGCGATGTCGCGGGCGACCGGCGTGCCGGCCTTCCTCAGCGATGTCATCCAGGGCACTGCACTGCTCGCCATGCTGGTGGCGCTGCTGTTCACCGCCTATCGCATCCGCCGCGTCGGGGTTGCCCGATGAGCGCGGTGTTCGAACAGATCTTCCAGGTCGGTTTTCTGGCCGCGATCATTCGTATCGCCACGCCGCTGGCTTTTGCAACGCTGGGCGAAATGTTCTCGGAACGGGCCGGCGTGCTCAATCTCGGCATCGAAGGCATCATGCTTTTGTCGGCGATGACAGGCTTCACTGCTGCCAGCCTCAGCGGCAGCCTGTGGCTCGGCGTGCTGGCGGCGGTGCTGACCGGCATGCTGATGGGCGCGCTGCATGCGTTGTTCACGGTGGTGCTCGGCCTCAGCCAGCATGTCTGCGGCATCGGCGTGACGCTGTTCTCGTCGGGCCTTGCCTATTTCCTCTACCGGCTGATCTTCGGCCAGCAGTCTGTGCCGCCCAACATCAATGGTTTTCAGACGCTGCCGATCCCGATCCTGTCCGACATTCCGGTGCTCGGGCCGGCGGTGTTCAACCAGTTCGCGCTGGTCTACATGGCGATCCTGGCCATTCCGTTGGCCGCTTTCATACTCTACCGCACGCCATGGGGCCTGTCGGTGCGCATGGTCGGTGAAAATCCGCGTGCTGCCGATTCGGCCGGTGTCAGCGTCATCGCCACGCGCTTTCAGGCGGTTGTCCTCGGCGGCGCGCTGATGGGGCTGGCCGGCGCCTTCCTGTCGATGGCGCAGTTCAACGCCTTCACCTTCGGCGTCGTCTCCGGGCGCGGCTGGGTGGCGATCGCGCTGGTCGTCTTCGGTCGCTGGGATCCATGGCGCTCGGCGGGTGCGGCACTTCTGTTCGCCTTCGTCGATGCCTTGCAGCTGCGCATGCAGGCGAGCGGGCTCGGACACATCCCCTACGA
>NZ_RZRP01000628.1:0-3775 GCF_003997795.1 Mesorhizobium sp. M7A.F.Ca.US.005.03.2.1
CACCTGAGCCTGCCCGAGGGCCACCGCCCCTGACCCGCGCGGCGCCCGTGAAGCCGGCGCCTCGTCGGCACTGGTGCGGAGGATTTTGGACTCCGTCGCGGGTGGGTCAAGACCTCGTAATGTAATGTGATTGGTGCATGCAGGTGCCTGCGTCACCGGTGCTGTCCACATCAGTCGTGCCCTTCGATCGGCATGTCGCGAAACAGTGGTCAACCGCCGGCTTGATGTCTGCTGGACCGGAGCCGCCTCGGCGTCAACGCGCGGCTGGTCGGCTGGATCGGCGGTCTCGAGGACAGGGAACAATGCCGCTGGCAGGCCGTTCTGTTCCTTGCCGGAGGATGCCATGAACGACGCGTCGGCACAGCCCGCTGGCCCCGTCCTTTCATCGGCGGAGCGTGTCAACACGCTGTCGCATTTTCACCGCGCCGAGATCGCTCGCATGGCGGGATGGCGCGACCGGCTGGACAGGACAACCAACTGGGCAATCACGGTGGTGGCGGCGCTGCTTTCGGTATCGCTGTCGACGGCCAGTGCGCATCACGGCGTGCTGCTTTTCGCCATGCTGCTGATCTTGCTGCTGCTATGGATCGAGGCGCGCCGCTATCGGTTCTTCGATTTCTATCGGGCGCGCGTACGCCAGTTCGAGCGCCACTATTTCGCGCAGATCTTTTCCCCACAGCCCGACTTTGCCTCGGACTGGCTGCTCATCGTCGGGGAAGGCCTACGCGCGCCGAAGTTCCTGCTGTCGCAGCGCGTCGCGCTAGCCCGTCGGCTGCGGCGAAATTACATCTACCTGTTCCTGATCCTCTTGCTGGCCTGGGTGCTCAAGATATCCACGCCCAGCCTTCAAACCGTGGGCGTCAGGACCGGCTTTGCCGGTTCGCTTCGCGAAGCCGTAGACAGCGCCGCCCTTGGCCCCGTTCCCGGTGTGGCGATCGTGGTTGTCGTGGCCGCATTCTATGTCGGGTTGCTTGCCATCGTCTTTTTCACGGCCGATAACGACGGCGAACTGTCCTTTGGCGACGTGCATGTTTGACGTTGATGCCCGGCAACACGCCGCTGCAACCAAACGGCGGCCCGCGCGCTGAAATGGTCGGTCCGCCGAGACGTTTGAGGGAACGGAACTTCGCGCCTAGATGCCGAAGAACTGCTTGCCAACCATGTAACCCAGTGCCGCCACGACCAGCGGAAACAGCGCCGGCGCGGCTTTGCCCAGAAGGGAGACCTGCGGGTCCTTCGCCGGCGTATGACGTGCATTGCCGAGATTCTTGGTCATTGCTTGCCTCAGGTTCGAAAGACTCATTAGCAAATGCTGATTAACAGCATGGCCGCATTAACGGCTTGATAGGAAATCAACTCTGATCAGATGCAAATTCTAATGATCGGCACATGGACGGCAAAGACGCGCTGCCCTATTTGGCGGCGTTCGAAGCATTGACGGGGACGCGCGGCCGTTCGCGGCAATCGACAAAAACACGCCCGAACAACAAGATGGCTCAGGAACGCGATTTAGCAGGTGAGCGCCAGCTCCGAAGCCGGTGCAGTTCATCCGCCGCCTCGCCCGAGCTTCGTGTTGATAGCTCGGGGTCGAACGCATGTCCGCGGCGTAGGCAGGCCGCCTCCCGTCAAAAAATTCGCAAACCAATGTCGGACTGGCTAGGCTTCGTCCGTCCTTGGGGTATCGAACAGGCATTCATGAAAGGATCCAGCAATGCCCGGCACCGTACGTTTGCACCGCGTTCTGACGACCAGCCCGGAAAAGGTCTATCGCGCCTTCGTTGAAGCGGACGCGCTGGCCAAGTGGCTTCCGCCAAACGGCTTCACCTGCACGGTCCATAATTTCGAGGCAAAGGTCGGAGGCACGTTCAAGATGTCGTTCCGCAATTTCACCACCGGCGACAGCCACGCCTTCGGCGGCGAATACCTTGAACTCGTTCCGGGCGAGCGCCTGCTCTACACCGACAGGTTCGACGATCCCAACCTGCCCGGCGAGATACGGGTGACCGTGGTCTTGAAAAAAGTGTCGGTCGGCACTGAAATCGACATCACCCAGGCCGGCATTCCGGACGTCATTCCGGTCGAGGCCTGCTATCTCGGCTGGCAGGAATCGCTCAGAAACCTGGCAAAGCTCGTCGAGCCCGAGATCAATCAATAGGCTGCGGATGGCCGGGAGAACGGCCGTTTCTGGCCTGCCGAAGCCTGAAACTTGGACTGTGGCGGGAACTGCCCTTTGTCGCTAGCAATTCATCATTGCGGCACCCCTGTGCCTGGACGTGTCGATGAAGAATGCAGCGGAGGTTGAAAAAGCATGACTCTGACCAACCGAGACATCGTCGAGTTGACGGCGTGGCGGCGCCAGCTGCACCAGTATCCGGAAATCTCGAATGAAGAGGAGAAGACGGCAAAGGAGGTCGTCGCCTTCCTCGCCGATACGGGGCCGGACAAGGTGCTGACACAGCTCGGCGGGCACGGCGTCGCGGTCACATATGACAGCGGCAAAGCAGGGCCGACGGTGCTGTTCCGTTCGGAACTCGATGCCTTGCCTATCGAAGAACTTTCAGGCGTGCCGCATGCGTCGCGCGTGCCGGGCAAGTCGCATATGTGCGGCCATGACGGACACACCGCCATCCTGGCATCCCTCGGCCGGCAGTTGGGGCGCGAGCGGCCTGCAAGCGGCCGCGTCGTGCTGATGTTCCAGCCGGCGGAGGAAACCGGCAATGGCGCAGCCGGCGTCGTTGCCGATCCCCGCTTCGGCGAGATCGCGCCGGATTTCGCTTTCTCGCTGCACAACCTGCCTGGCGTGCCGTTCGGCGAGGTGCGGCTCAAGCCCGGCGTGGTCAACTGTGCGTCACGCGGCATGCGCATCGTGCTGGAGGGCAAGACCGCCCATTCGTCCATGCCGGAGACCGGCACCTCGCCGATGCTGGCGATCAGTGAGCTGATGCCGGCGCTGCCGGCGCTCGGGCGCGGAACCTTCGCCGACGACGACTTCTCCATGCTGACCGTCACCCATGCCGCGATGGGCGAGGCCGTGTTCGGCATCGCGCCTGCTCATGCGCAGGTGTGGGCAACGCTGCGCACCCGGCGTGACGAGCGCATGGCGAACCTTTGCGCTGCTGCCGAAGCACTGGTCGCCAGGATCGCCGGCGAGCATCGCCTTACCGCCCGCTGGGACTATCACGAGATCTTCGTCGCCAGCGTCAACGCGCCGGACGCGGTGGAGCATCTGCGGCGCGCGCTCGATGAAGAGGGCGTATCGCACGGCGAAGAGGCCCTGCCGATGCGCGCCTCGGAAGATTTCGGCCTGTTCGGCCATAGTGCCAAGTCGGCGATGTTCTTCCTCGGTGCGGGCGAGCGGCACCCCGCCTTGCACAATCCCGACTATGACTTTCCCGACGACCTGATCCCGATCGGGTCGAGGATCTTCATGCGCACGGCACGCAATCTCCTGGGCTGACCTCCGCCAACTCCAACGCCGAAAGGAACATGCAATGCCAAAGATACCGAAGAACACGATTTGCCTTTGGTTCGACAAGGACGCCGAGGCTGCGGCGCGCTTCTACGCAGAGACCTTTCCCGACACCAGCGTGGGCGCCGTTCACCGTGCGCCGAGCGATTTTCCGTCCGGCAAGAAAGGCGACGTGTTGACGGTCGAATTTACCGTCGCCGGCATTCCCTGCATCGGATTGAACGGCGGCTCCACATTCAAGCAGAACGAGGCCTTCTCGTTCCAGATCGCCACCGACGATCAGCAGGAAACCGACCGCTACTGGAA
>NZ_RZRP01000629.1:0-3774 GCF_003997795.1 Mesorhizobium sp. M7A.F.Ca.US.005.03.2.1
GAATAGGACAGGAAGATGCCGAGGAACGTTCCGACAAGTGCGGCACCAATCAAACCGCCGAGAATTTCCGGCGACTGGTCGAGCGCGCCCATCGCCTTGACCACGCCGAGCACGGCGGCGACGATGCCGAGCGCCGGCAGGCCATCGCCCACCGCCACCATCGCGTGATAGGCCTTCATCTTGTCGGACCTGATGGTCTGGATTTCTTCGTCCATCAGCGCCTCGATCTCGTGCGAGCGGGCATTGCCGATGATGATGATGCGGCAGTAGTCGCAGATGAAATGCGTCAGGTCGTGGTTATGCAGCACGGTTGGGAACGCCTGGAAAATCGCCGACTCTTCCGGATTGTCGATATGCGCCTCGACCTCGCTGCGGGATTTCGAGCGCAGCTCGCGCATCAGCGAGTGCAGCACGCCGAGCGTTTCGAGATAGTCCTGTTCCTTCGGCACCGCCTGCTTGAAAGCTTCGAGAATGCCCTTGCCGGTATCCTTGACCGTCTTCATCGGATTGGCGACGAGGAAGGTGCCAAAAGCCGCACCACAGATGATCACTGCCTCCCAGGGCTGGATCAGCACGTGAAGATGGCCGCCCATGGCCATGAAGCCGCCAAGGACGCAGCCGAGCGTTACCACCAGTCCAATCAGAATGCCCACGACAGGTCCTTCCGCATTTCACATCAGGAGCTAGGGATAGCCCCCGTGCCTTGTGTGAGGCTTGAATCGAAGGCGTCGGAGACGATTCAGTTTCGCGCAAGGAAGTAGGGGTATTGTCCGGACATAGCTTCGGCCGGAGGCACCTCTTTGCTTAATACCTTTACCAGCTACCAGCTCATCACCAGGGACATTTCAAAGTCGATCGACAGGATCGAGCAGCAGCCCGTGGTTGATCGCGACACCAAGTATTATCTGGACAACATCACCAAGGTGAAATCGATCGACGATTTCGTCAAGAATGACCGTTTGTTCAAATATGCCATGAAGGCCTACGGGCTCGAGGACATGGCTTACGCCAAGGCCTTCATGGTCAAGGCACTCAAAGAAGGCGTCTCCGATCCCAACAGCTTCGCCAACAAGCTGACCGACAAGCGTTACGCCGAATTCGTCAGGGCCTTCAATTTCGCCGCCAACGGCACCAGTACGACTGTCTACAACAAGGCGCAGCAACTGGTGACCAGCAACTATGCGCTGCAAGTCCAGATCGGCGCCTCGCAGAAGGGGCTCCCTTACTACCAGAGCGAAACCGCCTACTACGTCACCAACATCGCCAAGGTTAAATCGGTCGACGACCTGATGGGCGACAGCCGCCTGCTGACATATGCGATGGCCGCTTTCGGACTCGACGCCGCAACCGAACCTGCCGCAACCGTCAAGGCGATGCTCGAAGGTGGCGTCAGCGATCCCGACAGTCCTGCCAACAAACTGCCCGACAAGAGCTACGCCAAATTCGTCGCAGCCTTCGACTTCGCCCAGTATGGCGATCAGACGACCATGCGCGACGATGTCCAGCAGGCGGTGCCGAAAGGATACATGGCCGGAGCCGGACTGACATTGGTCGAGCCAAGCGCGCAATATATCAAGGGCGAGGCCGACTATTACGCGGCAAACATTTCCAAGGTGACGTCGATCGACAACCTCATGGCGGACAAGCGCCTGCTCACCTTCGCCATGGCTTCCTACGGACTTGATGCGTCAACCGAAACGCCGCAGCAGATCCGCACAATGCTCGAGGGCGGCGTCAGCGACCCCGAAAGCCCAGCAAACAAGCTGACGGATAAACGGTACGCCAACTTCGTCACGGCCTTCAACTTTGCCCAATATGGTGATCAGACAACGTCGCGCGACGAAGTGCAGAAAGACACGCCGAAAATCTATACGACGGAGTCGGCGCTTGGCCTGATCGCGCCGAATGCGGACTACATCAAGTCGGAGACCGCGTACTATCTTGCCAACGTCACGAACGTGAAATCCGTCGACGACCTGATGGCCAACAGCCGATTGTACAACTACGTGCTCTCGGCCTACGGACTGGACCCGGCGACGGAAAGCAAGGACCTCATCCGCAACGTTCTTGCCGGTGGCATTCGCGACGCCGACAGCGTCGCCAACAAGATGACCAACAAGGCCTATGCCGGGCTGGCCGCCGCCTTCAACTTCGAACAATACGGCGAAGCGGCCACCACCATCAATCCGGCGCAGCAGCCGACCGTCGACAAATACATGCGCCAGACCCTCGAAGAGGATGCCGGCCAGACCAACCAGGGCGTGCGGCTGGCGCTTTATTTCGATCGCAAGGCCCCAACCATCACCAGTTGGTATGACGTGCTGGCCGACACTGCGCTTGCCAGTGTCGTGCGCACCGTGCTCGGCCTGCCCGATTCCTTCGCCACCGCCGATGTCGACAAGCAGGCGCAGCTGTTCGAGCAGAAACTCGACATCTCGGATTTCTCCGACCCCGAGAAACTCGGCAAGTTCCTGACGCGCTTCACCAGCATGTACGAGATCAACAACCCGACTTCATCGGCCGTCACCTCGGTCAGCGTGCTGTTTGCCCAGCCACTCACCGTCGGCATCTCCACCGACCTGATGATGGCCATGCAGAAACTGAGGTTCTGAGACCATCATGCGGGACAGCCTGTACGTCGCTCTTTCATCGCAGATCGCGCTCGAGCGGCGCCTCGACACCATCGCCGACAACGTCGCCAACGCCTCCACGATCGGCTTTCGCGCCACCGGCGTGAAGTTCGAGGACGTCGTCTCTGGCACCGGGCAGAAATCGGTGTCATTCGCCTCCCCGGGCAAGACCTACCTTTCCGGCGCCCACGGTGCCTTGAGCGAGACCGGAAATCCCTTCGATTTCGCCATCCAGGGCGATGCCTGGTTCGCTATAGAGACGCCGGTCGGCACCGTCATGACCCGCGACGGCCGTTTTTCGATGAACGAGAACGGCGAGCTGATGTCGATCGAAGGCCACCCGGTGCTCGATGCCGGCGGCTCGCCGATCCAGCTTGACCCCCGCAACGGTCCGCCCAAGGCCGGGGCCGATGGTTCGTTGCGCCAGAACGATCAGCTTGTCGGATCGATCGGCCTCTACAATTTCGATCCAGGCGCGAACTTCGTCCGCTATGGCAATTCCGGCATTGTTCCGGCACGCACCCCGGAGCCTGTCACCGATCGCTCCGATATCGGCGTTGCCCAAGGTTTTCTCGAAGAGTCCAATGTCAATCCGGTGCTGGAGATCACCAGGTTGATCATGGTCCAGCGCGCCTTCGAGAACACGGCCGCCCTGATGCGCCAGACCGACTCGTCCACCGACGAGGCGATCAAGACGCTCGGCTCGAAATAGTCCATGTCGCTCGACCAGCCATCCCTGCGGGCACTCGAAAGACAACTCCAGCCGGCACCGGAAGACCGGCTTGCCGCCCTGGAACGGGTCTGGCGGCGTTTCGCCGACGCCGAGGCACTGCTCAAGCGCGGCGGCCGCGTCATCGAAGTCACGCCCACGCACTACAAGGTGCACGGCCTTTCCAGCTTCGCCAGGCTGGGTGACATCGTCGAGCAGCCCGGCCATGCCGGTGCGCGCCGCGGCGAGATCGTCAAGATCGGCCGCGACGAGGCCGTCGTGGCACCCTTCGAACGCAGCGCCGATTCCGGCATCGGTGATGCCGTGTTCCGCCGCGGTCCGCTTGTGGTGGCACCGCATGCCTCATGGCGGGCCGCCATCGATCGCCCTGGTGAGTGCGTCGATGGTGCGGCCGCTCGCCCGGGGAGACGACAC